>DASYGC010000401.1:0-2665 GCA_036000225.1 Ktedonobacterales bacterium
ACCGGCAGGCCGGTGGCCTCGGCGGCGGCGAAGATTGGGTCGTACTTGCGGTGGCCCCAGAGCGGATAGACGGCGGAAGTCGGCAGGTAGACCGCCACTACCTTGGGGTTGGCGGCGTAGCGCTCGATCTCGCGCGCGGCATCGGCGGGGTCCTGGTTGGCGGCGATCAGCGCGCCAAACAGCGCGGGCTCGTGCAGCCACTCGTCCACCAGCCAGCGGTTATAGGCGCGGGCCAGGGCGGCGGCATAGGCTTCGTTGGGCAGAATGGCCATGCAGAGCAGGTTATCGGGGAACAGCACGCCGATATCGACGGAGATCTCGTTCAGCTCCTTGACCATCTGGGCGGCGCTGGTGACGGTGCGCAGGTTGAAGCCGCCCGGGAAGGGTGGGTCGAGCTTCAGGGCCGGCGCGAAGCCGGGAATATCAAGGTAGCGGGCCGGGGCCGTGGATAGCTGCTCGAGCGAGCGACGCCAGGGCATATCGCAGTATGGCGCCAGGGCGGCGGGCGTCTCATGCGCGTGTACGTCGGCGTCCACCACCAGTATGTCGGACAGGCGCAGCCGCGGCGCCTGATCCACCGTTTCGGTCGTCATCTAGCATCGCTCCCCTGGTAGCATGGCCTGCCGCGATGGCCGGATCGCCGGCCACATCACACAGCATACCCAACCAGGGCGGGGCATGGGAGAAGACCACGCTGACGCCCGTAGTTGGAGCACGACGCGTGACATGGCGCCGCGCCCCTCAGGGCAGTCGATCTGGCAAGGCGTAGATCCAGTAGGCAGCCTCTAACGACAGAATCCCGAGCCGTCGCCACACCGCCAGCTCTTCACCGGTCGAAGCAGCTTTGACCCACTGCGAAAGCCAGGGACAAGTTGAAGGGTTTGTGAACAAACTGAAGTGTCTCAAGCGCTGCGGCTGTGGCCGCTCCGGCATCGACCTCTTACGTCTACGGCTGCTCCTGGCCGGATAAGGGAGGGATCGGCAGCACCAACTCCGCCGGAGAGCCAGTTCTATTCCGGATTCTACATCAGGGTCCACGTCTCGCAATTCGTGCAACCCGATCACCCATCATCTGCGCTTGGGCAGTGGTGGAGCGTCATTGTCCGGCGACAAGCGACCAACAGGCTCATCGCAACGGAGCAGCGCAGCGCTTACACGATGCTCCAGCGGAACCAGCGAATCCCTGCCCCGGCGCACACGACTGTGTAACCACAACTGGCCACAATCGCCCACCATGTCTCGCCGGTCCAGGTGTGTGGCTGCATCGCCGCGGCCAGCATCGTGGTCACCGTTCCCCCCGGCGACCACCGGGCCACGGTCTCGAATGTTTGCCCGAAGACGGTGGCATGGGAGAGCAATCCGAGCGCGACGAGGGGGATCAAGACGAAGCGCCCCAGGGCATTGATGGTATCCGCGGATGTCACCAAGCCTGCAAATGCCTGGCCGATGCTCAGGTAGAGCGCTGAGCTGAGCATCACCACCGCGATCGTGAGCACGTACCCACCGATCGACAAGGAGATGCCCACGAACACAGCACCGGCAACGAGCACGACCACGGCCATGACCAGGATGGCCCCGACGTGGACCACAAGGCGACTGCCCATGATGGTCCACGTCGGGGCCGGGGTCACGCGCAGCCGTTGAAAGACCCCTTTCTCGCGATCGCGCGCCACGCTCAGCGAGTAGCCGAGCACAGCGAGCGAGGTCATGCCGACCATGATGGCGACCGCCAACCGCACCGTGGGCGCTCCCAAGGCCGTAGAGGTGGCGCGCTTGCCAGCAAAGAGGGCGAACAACATGATCAGCGGCAACGCGAGACTCAGCATCCATGCGCGCCCGTTGCGCGCTTGCACGCTGCTATCAGCCTGGAGCAAGGCCACAAACGCGCTCGCTGGTGACGGTGCGCGCCTGCGGGTTTCGGCTTGGGCACTCATTGACGCACC
Source organism: Ktedonobacterales bacterium (assembly GCA_036000225.1). Taxonomy (GTDB): domain Bacteria; phylum Chloroflexota; class Ktedonobacteria; order Ktedonobacterales; family JADMIN01; genus DASYGC01. Next base: position 1,944 of record DASYGC010000401.1, read on the forward strand.
GCGCTTCCCGTGAGGCCAATGAAGACATCCTCCAAGGTGACCGGGCCATGCGCCACTTTGAGGACGCGGGGATCCTCCTGGTGCTTTTCAATCAAGCCACGTGGTGTATCGACGGTGACGATCTTGCCATCATCCATGATGGCCACGCGGTCACACACGGCCTGAGCCTCTTCCATGGAATGGGTCGTGAGCAGAATGCTGCGGTCGCTCTGGCGCATAGTGTCGATGCGCTCCCAAAGCTGCCGGCGCGCCTGGGGATCCAATCCCGCCGTCGGCTCGTCAAGTAAGACCAGGGGCGGATTATGGATCGTGGCGATGAGCAGAGACAGCCGCTGTTGCTGACCGCCCGACAATTGCCGGAAGCGCTTCTGCGCGTCACCCTCCAGGCCGATGGCGGCGAGTTGCTGGCGAATCTCGTCTTTGGTGAGTACCACCCCGTAGAGGCGGGCATACAGGTTGACGATCTGAGAGATGGTCAACTCCGCCTGAAAACTGGTCGCCTGCAGCTGCACGCCCAGGCCGGCCTTCGCGGCCGCGGGATCGGTCCGAAGGTCGATGCCGCCAATCACGATCGTGCCCGCGGCCGGGCGGAGCAGCCCTTCCACCGCGCTGAGCGTGCTGGTCTTGCCGGCCCCGTTCGGGCCGAGTAATCCGAAGATCTCGCCCTGCCTGACCGCAAGGTCGATCCCATCCACGGCACGCTTGGCGCCATAGGAGACGAC
>DASYGC010000402.1:0-5859 GCA_036000225.1 Ktedonobacterales bacterium
GATTCATCCAATGTCGCTTGCCTCCTTGATGATGTGCGGCACCAACGCGCGTTACGGCGCACCCTTTTTTGCGCGACGAAGTTTGCGCATTGCTCTGCACAGGAGATACCAGCGCGTGATCACAGCACAGTCACATCTGGATGTCACACTTTGACGATCGCGACACAAAGCCGGGGCATCTGCGCTCACATCACCACTCACGACGCCACGATTGGGGAGTGTGATGCGGTAGTGAGACTGACGCACGCGTTGGTGAGCCACCTGTGACTGCAATTAGTCATGGTACACACACGAAGCCAACAGGAGTATACGCGCGGTGCGCGGCAAGCGTGCCCTTGCACGCCAGAAGCCAGTCGATCCGAGCGCCATAGTTGAAGGAGGCTCGAACTACCATGGACCACGCATGGGTCACACTGGACGGCAATGAAGCGGTGGCCAATGTCGCCTTCAAGCTCAGCGAAGTCATCGCTATTTATCCGATCACTCCATCGACCCCGATGGGCGAGCTGGCGGATGCCTGGTCTGCGTCAGGGCGAACTAACCTGTGGGGAACCGTGCCCCAGGTCATCGAGATGCAATCCGAAGGCGGCGCGGCGGGCGCGATTCATGGGGCCCTGCAGACCGGTGCGCTAGCGACGACTTTCACTGCGTCTCAGGGCTTGTTGCTGATGATCCCCAATATGTACAAGATCGCCGGCGAATTGACCGCAACAGTCTTTCACGTCGCCGCGCGCTCGCTGGCCGCCCAGGCGCTCTCGATCTTTGGCGATCATGCCGATGTCATGGCCGCGCGCGGCACCGGATGGGCCATGCTGGCCTCCGGCTCTGTGCAGGAGGCGCAGGATCAGGCCCTCATCGCGCATGCGGCCACGTTGGAGGCGCGCCTTCCATTCATCCATTTCTTCGACGGCTTTCGCACCTCGCACGAGATCGCCAAGATCGAGCCGCTCACCGATGACGTGCTGCGCCAGATGGTCGCGGATGAGCTGGTCTATGCCCACCGCGCCCGCGGCCTCTCGCCAGACCATCCCGTACTTCGTGGTACCGCCCAGAACCCTGATGTGTACTTCCAGGCGCGCGAGACCGTCAATCCATTCTACGTCGCCTGCCCCGACATCGTGGAGCAGGCGATGGATCGCTTTGCCGCGCTCACCGGCCGCGGCTATCACCTGTTCGACTATGCCGGCGCGCCCGACGCCGAGCGAGTGATCGTCATCATGGGCTCGGGCGCGGAGACGGCGCGCGAAACCGCTGCCGCTCTCGCCGCCCAGGGGGAGCGTGTGGGCGTCGTCACGGTGCGGCTGTTCCGCCCGTTCGCGGTAACGCGCTTCCTGCGCGCCTTGCCCGCCAGCGCGCGCGCCATCGCCGTGCTGGACCGCACCAAAGAGCCAGGCAGCGCGGGGGAGCCGCTCTACCTGGATGTGGTGGCGGCGCTCAGCCAGCGAGGTGAGGTGCTCGACTCCCGCGAGGCAGCGCCACGAGTTATCGGCGGGCGCTACGGCCTCGGATCCAAGGAGTTTACGCCGGCCATGGTCAAGGCCACCTTCGACGAGCTGGCTGGTGAAGCGCCGCGCGTGCATTTCACCGTGGGCATCCGCGATGATGTCGCGGGCGCCAGTCTGGAATACGATCCCACCTTTGCTATCGAAACGGACGACACCGTGCGTTGCATGTTCTGGGGGCTGGGGTCTGACGGCACGGTGGGCGCGAACAAGAACTCGATCAAGATCATCGGCGAAGAAACGCCCCTGTACGCGCAGGGCTACTTCGTCTATGATTCCAAGAAGGCCGGGGCTGTGACCGTGTCACACCTGCGCTTCGGTCCGCGACCGATTCATGCGCCCTATCTGATTAGCCAGGCGCACTTCATCGCCTGTCACCAGTTCTCGCTCCTCGAGCGCTTCGATGTGCTGGCGCAGGCCATGCCAGGCGCAACTGTGCTGCTCGACAGCCACTATGGTCCCGATGAGGTCTGGGGCCTTCTTCCTATTGAAGCGCGCGAAACGATCGCACAGCGCCACCTGAAGCTCTTTGTTATTGATGCCCATCGCGTCGCCCGCGATGCCGGCATGCCCGGGCGCGTGAATACCGTCATGCAGACCTGCTTCTTCGCCATCAGCGGCGTGCTGCCACGCGAACAGGCCGTCGTGGCCATCAAGCGCAGCATCGCCAAGACCTATGGCAAGCGTGGCGAGGCGGTTGTCCACCGCAATTACGCCGCGGTGGATCAGGCGCTCAACCACCTCTACGAGGTCGATATCGCGGCAGCCAGTGTGCTGGCATCCGAGGGCGACAGCGCTCCACGCCGCCGTTCGCCCGTGCCTATCGCAGCGCCGGTGTTTGTGCAGCAGACACTGGCGCCGATGATCGCTGGACGCGGTGATGAGCTGCCAGTCAGCGCGCTGCCGGTGGATGGCACCTATCCCACCGGTACCGCCCGCTGGGAAAAGCGCAATATCGGACAAGAGATGCCGGTGTGGGATGCCTCCCTCTGCATCCAATGCGGCAAGTGTGTCTTTGTCTGCCCGCACGCCGTCATTCGTGAGAAGGTCTACGATCCCGCGGCGCTGGAGGGCGCGCCCGCCACGTTCGCCTCGACCGAGTCGCGCTTCAAGGAATTTCCGGGCATGCGCTATACCCTGCAGGTTTCGCCTGAAGACTGCACCGGCTGTGGCTTGTGTGTCGAGGCCTGCCCTGTCAAAGACAAGTCGCAGGTTGGGCGCAAGGCCATCAATATGGCCGAGCAGCCACCGCTGCGCGCGCGCGAATCCGTTAACTGGGACTTCTTTGTTGAGCTGCCTGAGGTGGATCGCACGGCACTCAACCTGGGCGCGGTGAAGGACACGCAGCTGCTGCAGCCACTCTTCGAGTTCTCGGGCGCCTGTTCGGGCTGCGGCGAGACGCCGTACCTCAAGCTGGTGACACAACTCTTCGGTGATCGCATGCTGGTCGCCAATGCCACGGGCTGCTCTTCCATTTACGGCGGCAACCTGCCCACCACCCCCTGGGCCTGTGATATACAGGGCCGCGGCCCCGCGTGGTCCAATTCACTCTTCGAGGACAACGCCGAATTTGGCCTGGGCATGCGCCTCACGATCGACAAGCAAGAAGAGTACGCCCATGAGCTGCTCGCGGTTCTGGAACCGCAACTGGATGCCGAGCGGGTGGCCGCGCTGGTCGGCGCGGACCAGATATCGGAGGCTGGCATGAAGGAGCAGCGCGCACGTGTCTCGAATCTCAAGGAGGCGCTGCGCGAGTTGATCGCGCGCGCCAATGCTCCTGTGGCGAGTCACGCACGTGACCTGTTGAGCGTCGCCGATGTGCTGGTCCGGCGCAGTGTCTGGATCATCGGAGGCGATGGCTGGGCCTACGACATCGGCTTCGGTGGACTCGACCATGTACTCGCCTCAGGGCGCAACGTCAACGTGCTGGTCATGGATACCGAAGTCTACTCCAATACTGGCGGCCAGGCGTCGAAGTCTACGCCGCGAGCAGCCGTGGCCAAGTTCGCCGCGCGCGGCAAGGCGACACCGAAGAAAGACCTGGGGCTGCTCGCCATGGCCTACGGCACCGTCTATGTGGCACGTGTGGCGATGGGAGCCAGCGACCAGCAAACCCTGCGCGCCTTCCGCGAGGCGGAGGCGTACGAAGGGCCATCGCTGATTATCGCCTACAGCCACTGCATCGCCCACGGCATTGATATGCGCCTGGGGCTCAGCCAGCAGCACCTGGCCGTGCAATCGGGCTACTGGCCGCTCTTCCGCTACAATCCCGAGCTGGCCGCTCAGGGTCAGAACCCGATGGCCATCGATTCCAAGCCACCGAGCGTGCCACTGGAAGACTACATCTACAACGAGACGCGCTATCGCATGCTGCAGCAAAGTGACGAGGTGCGAGCCGGAATGCTGCTCACCCAGGCTAAGGGTGATGTCGCCGCCCGCTGGGAGACTTATCAGCGGCTGGCAGCGCCCGCCGTACAGAACGGCGATGACGGCCAGCGCACCATGTGACCCGCTTCACGCTCGATTCCCGCATCCTGTCATGCTCGCCAGAGAGGAGTCCACCATGGCTGATCTGACCACGACCTACCTGGGCCTCACGCTCAAATCTCCGATCGTCGCCTCCGCTTCACCACTCTCCAAGCGGCTAGATATGCTGCGCCGGCTGGATGCGGCGGGAGTCGGGGCGATCGTCATGTACTCGCTTTTTGAGGAGCAGATTACCCACCAGAGCCTCGAGCTGGATCACTATCTCGACCTCGGCGCGCATAGCTATGCCGAAAGTCTGAGCTATTTCCCCGATCTCGGGCACTACAACGTCGGTCCAGAATCGTACCTCGAGCACATCCAGGCAGCCAAGCGCGCGGTCTCGGTGCCCATCATCGGCAGCCTGAACGGTGTCTCATCGGGTGGCTGGGTCGAGTACGCGCGACACATCCAGGAGGCCGGAGCCGATGCCCTGGAGCTCAACATGTACTATCTACCCGCCAATCCCGAGGTCACTGGAGCCGAGCTCGAGTCGATGTATCTCGACCTGGTGGCCGATGTGCGGCGAGAAGTCTCGATCCCCATCGCCGTCAAACTCAGCCCGTTCTACACGTCGCTGCCCAATATGGCACGCCGGTTGGCTCAAGCGGGTGTCAACGGCCTCGTGCTGTTCAACCGCTTCTACCAGCCCGATCTAGACCTCGAGATGCTCGATGTCGTGCCCACGCTCGACCTGAGCGCGTCGCACGATCTGCGCTTGCCGCTACGGTGGATCGCGCTGCTCTACGGGCGCATCCACACTGACTTCGCCCTTACTAGTGGGGTACATCGCGCTGATGATGTGGTGAAGGCGATGATGGCGGGAGCCAACGTGGCGATGATGGCATCTGAGTTGCTGGCGAACGGCATCGAGCGTGTGGCATCCATTCGCACCGAGCTCGCCAGCTGGATGGAGGAGCACGAATACGTCTCCATCGCCCAGATGCGCGGCAGCATGAGCCAGCGAGGCGTGGCGGAGCCTGCCGCCTTCGAACGGGCCAACTACATGAAGGCGCTTAACACTTTTGATCGCCGGCTGCCATAGGCTGGTTGGGAGTTGATGGCGAGCAACGAGGAGGCCGTGACGAGCCATCACGGCCTCCTCATTGCTCGCCATCTCTGGCATCAGATCAGCGCGGCAATCGGTGCTTTCGCTGCGGCGACTCGCGCCTCGGCACGCTGGGTGGCCAGCCAAATCGCCGACAGCAGCCGCTCTCGATCAAGCGGTGCGGTGAGTTTGGCCACATGGACGCGTTCGAGTAGGTTGCCCAGGCTGAGCTGCACCTCTACTGGAGTCGGGGTCACGAGGATGAAGGCGTGGCGCCGCGCCAGGCGTTCATCCAGCAGCAGTGTCCCCAGGAGCGCCGCTTGATCCAGCCCAGTCAGTATGAGATCCTCGAGAGATACCCAGAACAGCGCCGTCATCGGCTCACCACTCTCATGCAAGAGTCGTACACCGGATTCCAGGTCGGGTGCGTCAATCAGCTGGAGTCCTGAGCCGCAAAGCTCCTGGCGCAGGTCGCCATTCAGCGCGCGGTCATCAAATACCAGTACTCGCGTCATCGCCTGAGATCGCATCGTCGCACTCCTCTCTTGCCGTAACCTGCCCGTCAAGTTTCGCTGTGTCTGCCCCGACTCACTCGGGGTGAATGCCGGCCAGCATGCCATCCTCCAGCGTGGATGCATGCCGCGCTAGATTCCGTTCGGAAGCAAGCGGCATGGGAGCCGCTGTCACGACGGTACCCATCGCCACTTGCTGGGTCCTCTCTTGTGTCTGGCCGCCATCGAAGTGGAGGATACGCCTGGTCGTCTCTTCGAATTCGTTGGTCACCCA
>DASYGC010000403.1:0-3599 GCA_036000225.1 Ktedonobacterales bacterium
TGCCGCGCCGTGTACTGGGCGATCAGCTGGCCGCTCTGGGTGTCGTAGAGCGAGAAGGCGTGCGCCGCGCCGTTGAGCGAGTGATCGGCACGCACCGCGACACGGCGCCCATCGGGACTCCAGGCCAGCAGCAGGCCGGTGCGCGAGAGATCGAAGCCCGTCAGCGCGTTGCTCAGCCCCTTGTCGCGCAGGGGCAGGCGGGCATACTGCTCGGAAACGGCGGGCCCCGCGCAGGCGTTGGGCACATTGGCGACCGACGCGGCGGGGGGAGCGGGCAGCTTGCCCACCGCGCCGATGGCCAGATTGGTGCCGGCGGTCGGCAGCACCACGTAACGCCCGTCGGGCGACCACGCGGCAAGCGTGCCGTAGGCCGCGACCAGATAACTGGTAGCGGCACAACACTGCGCGGCGGGGCTTTGACCCGCGCAGATCGTGCCAAAGCCCACGGTGCCGCTCTGCCACGCGCTGAAGGTCGCCCCACCGTCGGGATTGCCCACCGGCGTCAGCGTCGCCGTCGCCGCGGGATCGGTCGCGTTGGCCGGGACGGATAGCGTCGGCGTCAGCGCGCCGCCCGCCGCCCAGGTGTAGCCTAGCGCCTGGGGCAGAGGGAACGCGGTCGCCGTGTTGCTCGTCAGATCAAAACGCGTGACGGGCAGTGGCGCGAAGGTGGTGGTGGGGTAGGAGGCGGGACCACGTGCCGCCTGCGCGGGCGCTAAAATGACGCGCGGCGCGCCAGTCGCGGGCACGACGAGCAGTCCGGCGGCATAGTTCTCCAGGCCAGCGCCCGCGGGGTGGAAGGTGGCGAAGGAGAGCGCGATGCGATCGCCGGACGGCGACCACACCAGGCCATCGAAGAGCAGAAACGCCTGGCTCAGCGCGCTGGGATCGCCGCGCACGCTGGCCGGAATGGCATGCGCCAGTATCGTCCCGCTCAGATCGGTGGTGGTCAGCGCATGGCCGGTGTGGGCATCGTAGAGCGTGAGGGTGGCCGCCGCGATATCCCCGGCGCCCGGGTAGGGCTGGTTGTCGCTGGGACACTTGTTGAACCCCACGATGGCGATGCGTGTACTATCGGGCGCCCAGGCAGCCTGCGCGGGGCAGGCGATCGGATCGCCGACAAAGGTGTTGTCCACTGCCATGAGCACCGGCCCGCTTGGCCCCGCGTGCTGGCGCAGCCAGAGGAAAACGCCGCCCACCACGACCAGCGCCGCGAGCACCGCGCACAGGAGCACCAGGCGGCGCGAGCGCCGTGGCGGCGCCACCGGCACGGCGGGCGTGGCAATGGAGGCGCCCCGCTGGCGCCGGGCAGCGAGCGCGCGGAGCGCGTCGCCGCGCTCCTGGCGCGCCACATCGCTCGCGCCTCGCCGGCCGCGCTGTTCGCTCATGCGCCTATCTCCTTCTCACAACGCGCCACAGCCGCACAGCGCATAGCATCGCCGCACGGTGCACCATCGGTTCCGTACGCCCTGGCCAGACGGTCGCCGCACCGTGACACCCTGCCTCCCTTAGGCGCGGCGCACCGTTCTATTATGCCTTACCACGCCAGAGGTTCTCGCATGCGTGGTACCAGTGGGCGGGCACGAGCGGGCGCGAAGTACCCATTGCTGCCGGCTCTCGCTACCGCGTGCCTGAGATCGTGTTTTGGCATGCGCGGCGGTAATGCCGCATGGCCAAAAGAGCAAGATTGGAGAAGCTTTTTGCTTTGCGAGGCGGTAGAATGGCTTGCATGCAATGGGAAAGAGGTTGCGGCGGTTTTAAAAGCGGATAGACTGGTTTCTTTCTTCGCCGGTCTGCAACGTCTTGACCAAGTGTCCATTAGGAAAGGCATCATGAAGTATCTTCTCACCTCGTCTGGCATTAGCAACGACAGTATCCATGACGCGCTGGTCGACCTGCTGGGCAAACCGATCGCCGAGTCCAGCGCCCTCTGCATTCCCACCGCGGCGTACGCCTGCCCCGGCGGTGCTGCCATGGCCTCGCGATTTCTCCGCGGTGTTGCTCGCAGCCCCTTGTGCGAATTGGGTTGGAAGTCGTTGGGCGTGCTGGAGCTCACCGCTCTGCCCAGTATGGATGAAGAGCATTGGCTCCCGCTGGTCCAAGAGACTGACGCCCTGCTTGTTTACGGCGGCGATGTCCTGTATCTGTGCTACTGGATGCGGCAGTCCGGACTGGCAGACCACTTGCCAGAGCTTTCTCGCGAGACGGTCTACGTGGGGGTAAGCTCCGGGAGCATGGTGGTGACCCCCAACTTCGGAGAGGCCTACGACGGCTGGTTCTGTCGCGAGCCTCCGGCAAGGAATCTGCCTGCGGGCTCCGAGAGAGCGCTGGGACTGGTTGATTTTTCGGTGTTTCCGCACCTGGATCTCCCAGAAAGTCCGGACAATTCTCTGGCCAACGCAGAAAGATGGGCCGCCAAGGGGCCGGTGCCGACCTACGCAATTGACGATCAGACCGCCATCGTTGTTCGCGACGGCGTCGTCGAAGTGGTCTCCGAAGGCCATTGGCAACGGTTTACGCCCTGATAGGCTGTTTAGGAACTGGTTCATTAAGATTGCTTGAATCTGTGGTGCTCACACCTCCCGTCTATCACATCAGTTTTCCTCTCCGCCTGCTGGAACATGGGCAGAAACCGCCTGGAGAGCGATTTCTGTTGATTGACTAAACACGCTCTGAGAATGCGCGGGTGTATGTGAGCACCGCCCGCGTGTGACCGTCAGGTCGGTGTGATACAGTACGCGCGACACCGGCGACGCCGGACGTTACTGCCGTCACTCTCGTTCGAGGAGAGGGTATGAGCCTCGCCGACATCTTTGCCCAGATTCCGCGCCTCGAAACGCGGCACCTCATCCTGCGGCAGATCGAGCCAGAAGACGCGGCGGCGATCTTCGCCAACTTTTCCGACGAGGAAGTGATGGAGTTCTACGGCGATTTGCCCCATCGTTCGCTGGAGGATTCGCGCGAGCTGATCCGCCGGCAGCAGACCTGGTACGCCCAGGGTCAGGGCATCCGCTGGGGCATCACGCAAAAAGGCGACGACACAGTCATCGGGTCGTGCGGGTTCCACCTCTTCGATGAGGCGTATCACCGCGCGGAGACCGGCTATGAGTTGCGGCGCGCCTTCTGGCGGCAGGGCATCATGAGCGAGGCGCTCACCGCGCTCTTCACGCTCGGCTTCGAGGAGATGGGCCTGCACCGCATCGAAGCCGTCGTTGATGGCGTCAACGAGCGCTCGAAAGGCATCCTGCTCAAGTTGGGCTTCACGCATGAGGGCACCTTGCGCCAGCGCTTCTTCTTCAAGGAGCGCTTCTGGGACGAGCACTACTTTGGGCTGCTGCGCGATGAGTGGCAGCGACACGCGTCTCAGAACCCTGGCGAACAGCAGTAGCGGTGTTGTCTAGGTCTCCTGCCTGGTAGACGATGGACTGGCGTCATCGCTTTCCGCTTCCACAAAGGCCGCAACCTCACGCAGTGACTCATCCAATGCCCGGCGCACCGCGGCGCTGGCCGCGCCGCCGATAAGGAACCCGAGCACGGCATTGCGAGGCATAAATCTGCCCTCGACCTCGACGATAGTCCCTTTGCCGTCCTCTCGTAAGTGC
>DASYGC010000404.1:0-3580 GCA_036000225.1 Ktedonobacterales bacterium
GCAAAGGTGCTGCCGGCGCCCGGATGACTGGCGCGCAGCCAGATGTAGCCACCCATGCCGCGCATCAGTTGCTGGCAGATGTAGAGGCCAAGGCCGCTGCCACGAATCTGGCTCGTGCGCGCCGCTTCGAGTCGCGCGAACCGGCCGAAGAGCTGGTCGCGTTCGGCGGGTGGGATGCCCAGGCCCTGATCGGCCACGGTGACGATCGCGTAGCGCTGGGCTTCGTCAGGCTCGGCGAAACGCGTGCGCGTGGTCTCGGCCAGCTCGCGCAGCAGGTCGGCGCCGGAGGCCACCGTGGCGCCGACGCGCAAAGTCCCGCCATCAGGACTGTATTTCACCGCATTACTGATAAGGTTTTCCAGCACTTCGCGCAGGCGATCGGCATCGGCCAGCACGCGCAAGGTTGCGGAGACCGCGATGTCGCAGCCATGCTGGAGCCGGGCGGAGGCCTCGGTGCCGAGATCGTTTGAGCGGAGCACGTGGTCCAGCATCGCGCGCACGCTAATGGGTTCGAGACGCGCATCAACGGCGCCAGTATCCAGCCGGGCGGTTTGCAACAGGCGGGTGGCCAACTGGGCCAGTTCGCCGGCGGAGTCGACGGCGCGGGTAAGAAACTCGGTTGCCAGGGGTTCATCACGCGAGCCGGGGTAGTCGACGAGCAGGTCCAGGAAGCCCTGGATACCCGTCAATGGTGTGCGCAACTCGTGGGATGCGGTGGCGATGAAGTCGTCCTTCATACGGTCCAACTCGCGCTGGGCCGCGTAGGCGCGTTCCAATTCGACATAGGTGCGGGCGTTCTCGATGGCCTGGGCGGCCTGGGCGGCGAACAGTTCGAGCAGCCAGAGATCGTTGCGGGTGAAGACGCGATTGTCGGCGTCGTCGAGCACATCGAGCACGCCGACGACCCGCCCGCGGTGGATCAGCGGCACCGCGATGATCGCGGACACGGCTTCATTGGTATACATCACGGAGCTGGTGGGATAGAGGCGGATGTCGTCAACCACCAGCCCTTGCCCGGTGCGCGCGACTTGTCCGGCGAGACCCTGGCCCAGGCGGATGCGGCTGCCCACATAGTTGCCGCGCAGACCTTCGCACACGATCGCTTCGAGGTGGTCCACCCGCTGGTCCACGACATAGATGGTGCCCGCGCGCGCCTCGAGCAGGGCCATCGAGCGGCGCAGGATGTCCGCCAGTAGCTCGCGCGGATCGGCGCCGAGCTGGCTGGCCACCGCGAGCGAGGTGGCGTGCAGCGCCATCATTTGCTTCAGGCGAACTTGTGCCGTAGCGGCGGCCTCTACCGCGCGCCGTCGCTCCCGCACTTGATGGGTCATGTCGACCGCGGCCACCAGCACGCCGCCTACGCGCGCCGTGCGGCCGGGCAGCGCAGAACTGGTGACGTTCCAATAGGTCAGTCCGCGGTCCAACTGGATCGGCAGCTCAATCATGGCCTGTGGTTCGCCGTTAGCATAGACCGCGTCGAGGCGCAACTGCTCGCGCAGGTGCCGCGCTTCGGGCACCACGTCGTCCAAGCGGCGTCCACGCAGGCGACCTTCGACGCCGAGCATTTCGGCGAAGGCTGGATTGGCCAGGGCGAACACGTGCTGGTGACCGGTGAGCACGGCCACCGCGACGGGCGCCTGGCGCACCACCGTCTGCGCCAGGGCCTCCTGGCCATGCGAATAACTGAGCAGGCGATCATGTTCCGCGGCGACGGCGCATTGGTCGGCGACGACTTCGAGCATGGACAGTTGATGCGGATTGAGCGCGCGTGTGGTACCGCAGACGAGCACCCCCAGCAACTGGTCACGCACGAGCAGCGGAAAAGCGGCGAGCGTTGAGGGCGTGCGCGCCTCCAGATCGGCGGCGCGCATCCAGGCGTGCGCCAGCGGCGCCGCGGCGGGATCGTGCGCGATGAAGGCGCGACGGCTGGCCGCCACTTCCTCGACCAACCCATCAGCACTGGGGGCCGGTGATGCGCCAACGAGCGCGGGCAGACGCGCGCCACTGGCTGGTTCAGAGAGTGATGCTGGTGGGCCGAATGGCACGCGATCGGCGGTCGCCCCGCTACGCGCGGTGGCGCGCAGGCGCAGGAGGGGGAACAGTTCCTGGCCACCGGGTCGTCCGTCGCCGATCCAGGGCGCCTGATCGGCCAGCCAGATGTGCGTCACGGCGGGAGCCAGCGCATCGGTCAGCGCCTGGCTGGCGATGCTCAGGCCGTGTTCCAAAGGTTCATCGCGTAGCGCGCGCCGCATGGTGGCGAGGGCGACATCGAACGCGACGATCTGATCCATCACCAGGGCGTGTGGTGTGGTCGCGGCTGGTGAAAGGGGGCCGCGGCGCGGAGTGGCGCGACGCGGCGGGCGCGGCTCGGTAGCGGGCGGCATGGCCGTCGGACGTGTGGCTGTCGCGAACGTCTCGATGGGTGCGTCCGCACGAGCGGGAGCCACCGCCCGCCGCGCGCGTTTGCGCACCGGGCGCTGCGCGGTCGGCTCCTCTGGCGGCGTAGGTGATGGAGTGGCGGCGATCATAGGATCCTCGGTAGTGGAGTGTCGCGCTTCCGCGTGGTATTACCTCCTGCGACGTACGATGGGGCGGCGCTGTCACACAAGGGGGACTTGCGCGTGAGCGCTGGCGGATGGTGGGAGGCGCATGCGGCACGGCGGGTGGTGGCTCAACCGCGCGCGAGGTCGCGCACGAGGCGGCGCGCGAGGCCCGGACCCTGGTAGACGAAGGCGGTGTAGAGCTGGACGAGCGTGGCGCCAGCGTCGAAGAAGCGCTGGACATCGCTCGCGGTGGCGATGCCACCACAGCCGACGATGGGCAGGCGGTTGCCGACCAGCGCGCGCAGCCGCTGGACCACCCGCACCGCGCGGGCATGGAGCGGCGGTCCGCTGAGCCCGCCGCGCTCGGCGCAGGGAGACGACAGGCCATCACGTGAGAGGGTGGTGTTGGTGGCGATCAGGCCATCCACCCCGCGCGCGAGGCAGACCTCCGCGATGCTGGCCAGCTCGCCATCCTCAAGGTCCGGCGCGACTTTGAGCAGCAGGGGACGAGGATGGGCGCGGCCACTCTGCGCGGCGAGCTCGCGCAGCCGGGCGACGAGCTCCACCAACAAGGCATCGAGGCGGTCGCGCTCCTGCAGATCGCGCAGTCCGGGGGTGTTGGGCGAGCTGACGTTGATCGCGAAGTAGTCGGCGTATGGCTCCAGGGCGGTGAGCGAGGCCAGGTAGTCTTCGACGGCGGCGTCCAGCGGTGTCGCCCGCGACTTGCCCAGGCTGATGCCCAGCGGTATCCCAACGCGCGGCAGGGCGGCCAGGCGCGCTGCCATGCGCGCCGCGCCCGCATTGTTGAAGCCCATACGATTGATGAGTGCCGCATCGGCGGGCAGACGAAAGAGCCGGGGCCGTGGGTTGCCTGGCTGGGCATCGCGCGTGACCGTGCCGAGTTCGAGGAAGCCGAAGCCCAGCGCGGCCAGCGCGGGCACAGCGCTGGCGTCCTTATCCAGCCCAGCGGCCAGGCCGATCGGGTTGGGGAAGGTCAGGCCGAAGACCTGGCGCTGCTGTGCCGCGACGGGCGTGGC
>DASYGC010000405.1:0-6846 GCA_036000225.1 Ktedonobacterales bacterium
ACACGCTGACGGCGCTGGCGCTGGCGGGCCTGGCGCTGGCGGCGCTGTGGCCGCGCCTGCGCGGACGTAGCCAACTGCCCGGCACGGACAGCGCCGCTGTGGCGGCCAACGATCTGGTGTGGGCGCGCATGGCGGCGGGAAGCCTGCTGGGGCTGCTCGCCGTGAGCACGGTGCTGATCGCGCTCTATAGCCACCGCTATTTCGGGACATGGACGCCCCCCAATTCGCTGGGACAGCCCGACTGGTTGCATCCGCGGTTTGGCCAGGTGGCCAGCCTGTACGGCGATATGTTCTTCGGCAGGGAAAGCGGCCTGCTGCCCTGGGTGCCGCTCGATTTGCTGGTGGCGCCGGGGTTGATCGTACTCTGGCGGCGATCGCCGCGCCAGGGGCGGTCGGTGGCGCTGCTGCTGGCGGCGCAGTTAGGAGCCTTTGTGACGGCGGCGGTGTCGGCGGAGTCGCAGGGCAAGGCGATTCCGGCGCGTTTCACGGTGGAGAGCGCGCCGTTCTTCGCGCTGTGTGTGGCGGCTGTGTTCGCGCTGGGAGCACCGGCGTTGCGGCGGTGGAGCGCTCGGCTGTGGAATGGAGTCAGTCGAGCCGTCGCGGACCTGCCCGGTGGGCAGCGCTTCGGCGTGCCACGAGCCTGGCAACCGGCACGGCACGCGGCGGTCCAGGTGGCGCGCGGCGTCGCGGCGTCATCGGTCGGCGCTACGCTGGCGCACGCGCGCCGCGACCAGTTGGCGCGCGCCAGCATAGCGCTGGCCGCCGGTGCGCTGCTGGGCGTGACCGGCTGGTTCGCGACGGTGGGTCAGCGCGATCCCGCGCTGCTCTATCCGAGTCCAGCGGGGCCACGCGTGGTAGAGGAGTATCCAGCAGCGCTGCCAGCGGCCTGGTTCGCGCTGTTCCCCGCGCAGCCAGCGCAATGGGTGACGTCTGGCGTCGTGCGGTTTGCGCCGGTGGGTCCCGCGGCCATGGCCGTGCGTGATGCGCGGGGCGGGCTTGGGGTGCGCGGTGTGGCCGGCGGCGCGGCGGCCCAGGCGAGCCTGGCGCGCGGTGGACCATTGTTGACGCCACCGGGAGTTTACCTGGCCACACTGACGCTGGCTTGTGACGCGAGGGCCGGTGGCAGCAGCGCCGCGCAGTTCAGTGTGTTGCGCGAATGGGATCGCGCGCGCCCGCTGGTGGCCACGCGGGCCATCACCACGGCTACTTGTCAGGGCACGGAGCATCCAGTGCGCGCCACGCTGCGGTTCACGAGCAATGGCTACCAGCCGCTGACGCTGGTCGTGCGCTTTGCTGGCACGACAGCGGTGGTGGTCTGGACGCTGGCGTACGCGCCGGGGTGAGGCGCGGCTACGAGCTGGCGGACGAAGGCGCGGGCTCACGATCGGGCTCGCGCTCGGATGCGGCGGCGAGCAGTGCCGCGTGGCGCGCGCCAGGGGTGCGATTCGATAGCGTGATGACCACCACCCCAGCCACGATGACCGCGGCGGCGATCAACGTACGCGACGTGATCGGCTCGCCGACCAGCGCCCAACCCAGAAAGACGGCGATGATCGGGTTGACGAAGGCGTAGGTGGAGGCGACTGCGGTCGGCGTGTTGCGCATCAGCCAGAGGTAGGCGGTGAAGCCGACCAGCGAGCCGAGGACGATCAGATAGGCCAGGGCCAGCAGCGAAAGTGTCGAGATCGCGCGGACATGGAAACGCGACCATTCACCGGCTACCGAGCCGGCCAGCACCAGCAGCATCCCACCGGCGAGCATCTCTACGGCGGTCGCCAGCAACGGGATGGCGGGCAGGCGCCCGGAGCGCGAATAGAGCGAGCCGGCGGCCCAGGCCGCGGCGCCCACCACCACGATGATCACGCCCAGCGGATTGATACGCGCGCCGCCAGTCAGCCCGGCTGGCCCCAGCAGCAGCACGACGCCGGCGAAGCCAAACGCCAGCCCAAGCAGCGCCAGCGCGCGCGGGCGCGTGCCGCCGGGCCGCAGCCAGTCGAGCAGGGCCATCCACAGCGGCACGGTCGCCACCACCAGCGCCGCGACGCCCGTCGGGATGAGTTGCTCGGCCAGGCCCACGGCGCCGTTGCCCACCAACAGCAATAATCCCGCGATGACCAATCCCGCCAGCCACTGCGCGCGGGTGGGGCGGTCCGCGCCGCGCCAGCGCATCCAGAGATAGAGGACGCCGCCCGCGATGAGATAGCGCACACCCAGCATCAGCAGCGGAGGAATGGTCTCCGAGGCGAGCTTGATGCCGAGATAGGTAGAACCCCACAACAGGTAGACGAGGCCCAGCGCCAGCGCGACCCGCGCGCGGCTGGGAGTGGTAGGTGTGGTGGAGGCGCTACGCGCGCGTGTCGCGATCGATCCGCTCATCGCTCTCTGTCGCTTTCTCGCCGCACAAGGGCAGCCGCCCGGTCTCTTTGATGGTATGGAGCACGATAGTTGTGCGAGTAGAACGCACGCCCGCGATCGCGCCGAACCGCGTGCGCAGCAACTGCCCCAGTGCCTCGGGGCTGGCCGCGCGCACCTTCACCAGGTAGCAGTCTTCACCGGCGACATGGTGGACCTCCTGCACTTCAGGGATGGCTGCCAGCAACTGGCCAGCTTTAGGCTCGCCCACCCCCTCGTCCGCGCGCACGAAGACAAACGCGAGCAGCCCCAGATCCAGTTGCGTGGGATCGAGGCGCGCCTCGTAGCCCAGGATCACCGGCTCGCGTGCCGCGGATCGGCCGCGGCCTCTGGCGCGATCGGAACCAGGACCGTCGCCAACATCGCTAGCCCGGTCGCGCTCGCGGGATTTGCCTTCCAGCTTATCGATGCGTGCCATGACTGCCGACGGCACGAGGCCAACCGCCTGCGAAATCGCCGTGACCGGGGTGCGCGCGTCGTCCTGGAGTATATCGAGAATCGCCTGATCAGTGCGATCAATATTCGCCATATACCCTCCTGTACAGATGATAATCCTGTTGATAGGCGATGTCAAGGCGTATTCATTCGCTCTTGACGCGGCATCCCCGTCCAGCATCCACTCCAATCTGTGCCACAGCGCATGGGCGTGGACCCGCAATGCCGCCCGCGACCTTCCACCGTGGGCGAATGCCCGCCACCGCCGACTGGCCCATAACGGGGAGCGGCACCCGCCGACATGGCTGGTGCCGCTCCTGATCGCGCGCATGCCATGCCCGATGCCGCGAGTTTGCTGGCGGATGGCAGCCAGTGTCTGGTGCCTTTAGCACCCTCAGTGAGACGCGCCAGCGCGCCAGACGATACTACGCATTGGCCGTCCCCCCGGGAAATCGGACGCCGACTCAGCGTGGACTGTCGCCTGGCCAACCGGACGCCGACTCAGCGTCCGTAGACCGACACATGCGTGCCGCTGGTGGCGGTGAAAGGTTCGCGATTCCACCCGGCCCAGCGCTCCTTCAGGCGCAGCCCGGCGAGTCGCGCCATCAAGTCGAGCTCGCTCGGCCAGGCGTAGCGACAGACGATTGGATAGACCCGGACGCCCTCGCGGGAGAGCACCACATGGCTTTCGACGAGCAACTGCTTCACGGGATCGTGGCGACCGACATCGAGCCGGACCTCGTTGACCGCGATGGCCTCCGCATCCACGTACTGATCGTCGCGCAGGCGGGTGAGATAGGTCGGCACGAAGGCCTCCACCACGAACACACCGTCCTCCGTGAGGTGGGCGGCGACGTTCTCGAAACAGCGCACCTGCTCGTCCTGGGTTAGCAGGTTGAAGAGCGTGTTGAACACCACGAAGATCAGGCGGAAGGTGCCCGGGACCGCGACATCGACGAAGTTGCCCATCGTCACCGCGATCTGGTCGCCATCCGGCTTGGCGCGCAGCTTGGCCACCATCGCGGGTGAGAGATCGATGCCGTCGACGTGAATCCCCCGAGCGGCCAGGGGCAGCGCCACCCGACCGGTGCCGACCGCGAGCTCCAGTGCGGGACCACCACCCGCCAGCTGCTCCAGCAACGCCACCGTCGCCGATGTATCCCGCCGTTGGCTGACATCGGGCTCAGCATCGTAAATCGCGGCGGCGTCTTCGCCAAAACTCATGATGGGTTCATAATGTTCCACAGGTCCCTCTCAGTCGCCAGCGCCGCCTGACGCCATCGCGTGACTTGGAGAACCGTCGGCCGTATCAGGCGACCAGCTCGAAGAGCATGACTTCATCGCCGAGCTTGATTTCATCGCCCGAGACCAGGGGCGCCGGACGGCTGATGCGTATGCCCTTGACAAAGGTGCCGTTGCGACTGTTCAGGTCTTCCAGAAACCACTGCCCATTGTGGAAGCTCAGACGCGCGTGCGAGCGCGAAACCTTGAGATCGGGCAGTACGATATCATTGGAGGCGGTGCGCCCGATGGTGGTCACATCCTGGTGCAGGGTGAAGGCCTGGCCGACCAGCGGACCCTTGCGCAGCAGGACGCGGCAGCGCAAGGGGCGACCGTTGGGCAGCAGGAAGCGGTCCGCGTCGGCGCGCCGGCCCGAAAGATCGTAGCCACACATGGTGCAGAAGCGGTTGTGGGCATCGATAGGGGCAGCGCAGCGAAAGCACGTCGTGCCGTTGCCGGCAGGCTGCTCTTGTCGCGCGGGGCCAGCGGGGATGATCCGCGGCGAGGCCAGCGGGATCGGACCAACGCCGACCGCCTCCATGCGCGCGGTGGCGCGATAAAGGCGCGGGGAGAAGCTGCCGAGCTCCGCGCGGGCGCGCTGGATGTCGGCGGCCATATCGCGCGCGTACGCGTAGCGGTTGGCCGGGTCCTTCTCCATGGCATGGAGAATGATGTGCTCGACCGGCTGAGGCAGGTCTGCCACCAGCGCGGCGGGCGAGGGGATCGGCTCGTTGAGATGCAGATGCAAGACATCCATTGGCCGGGCCGCCGTGAAGGGCAGGCGCCCCGTGACACACTGGAACAGGACGACCCCCAGCGCATAGATGTCGGTACGCCCATCCACAACGCCGCCTGGTGTGGCCTGCTCGGGCGCCATATACTGCGGGGTGCCGATGTTCGATCCTGAACGGGTGAAGGCCCGGTTGGCTTCCAGAATGGTGGCGATGCCGAAATCGGAGAGCAGCAACTGTTCCTCGGTGCGCAGCAGCATGTTCGCGGGCTTGACATCGCGATGTACCACGCCGCGCGAATGCGCCAGATCCAACGCGAGCGCGGCCTGATTGATGAGATCGAGCGCATGCGCCAGATTGAGCCGCAAGGAGCGGCCATCGGGGGAGACCAGCCGGTCGCGCACGGTGCCGTCCTCGATATACTCCATGACGATAAACGCCCAACCAGATTCTTCGCCGAAGTCGTGCACCGGGACAATATTGGGATGTGTCAGCCGGGCGATGAGCCGTGCCTCGCTGGTAAACCGCGCGAGAAACTCATTGTCGCGCGCGTTATCGAGCTGCGCGGCGATAACTTTGATGGCGACGAAGCGATCGAGGGAGGGCTGGTAGGCCTTGTAGACGCGCGCCATGCCGCCCTGGCCAATCTGCTCCAGAATATGAAATTGCCCCAGGGAGTAGCCAGAGAGTTGCGTCAGGTTCCCGCCTGAATGAATCATGGCTCCCCCTTTGCCAGGGCCGCTGGAGGGTATTCGCGCCGTGAAGGCCATCGTGCCGACCTCAGGCGCATCATGCGCATTATATCCATGTTCGCAAGAATGGTACAACTGACAAATTGGTTCCCCGATGCCTGATCTGTGCAATTCGCGCGCCAGGGTTGAGGCAGGAGCAAAGCGGCGCCGTATGGGAGGATGGTGGCACGTGGCTGAGCGTGAATGGCTCGCTCTCCTCGATGACTGCGCGGCCGCGCTGGAGCGCTCGGGCGCGCGAGGCTGGCTCGTGGGCGGCTGCCTGCGCGACGTCCTTTTGGGGCGCGCCGCGCCCGACCCAGGCAGTGTGGCAGTGGATGTGGATGTGGTCGTGACTGGCGATCCCCTGGCGCTCGCCCGCGTCCTGGCGCCACGGGGGGTACCGGCGCTCAGCGTTGCCCGACTGGGGCCGGGCCACGGCACGGTGCGCGTGGTGCGCGCCGGCACGCCAGCCCAGGGCGGATGGCAGTTAGACATCGGCGCGCTACGCGGACCGACGATCGAGGCGGATCTGCTGGCCCGTGACTTCACCATCAATGCGCTGGCGCTGCCGCTGGCAGCGCGTGCGCTGCTGGGAGGCTGGCTGGAGCGCGGCGGGCCGGTAGCGGAGGCGGATAGCGCGCAGGTGGTGGATCCCAGCGGCGG
Source organism: Ktedonobacterales bacterium (assembly GCA_036000225.1). Taxonomy (GTDB): domain Bacteria; phylum Chloroflexota; class Ktedonobacteria; order Ktedonobacterales; family JADMIN01; genus DASYGC01. The sequence goes on from DASYGC010000405.1 coordinate 6,254, forward strand.
GCGGCGCGATGCGCACCAGCGGGTACTTCGCGCGGCCAGCGCCACGGCGCTGGTAGATGATCCGCTGCGGGTGGTGCGGGGCGCGCGGCTGGCGGGGGCGCTCGATCTGGCGCTGGATGCGCGGACGGTGGCGCGGGCGCGGGTGGCGGCCACGGCGCTGGGCGGCGTGGCACGCGAGCGGGTGGGGAGCGAGCTGCGCGCGCTACTGGCCCTGCCTGCCCTGCCCGCGGCGGTGCGCGCCGTGGCGCATCTGGCAACGCTGGGTGCGCAGCCGGTGGTGCTGCCAGAATTGGGTAGTTCGGCGACGCCAGATAGTACTACCGGATCGTTCGCGCACGCGCGGCAGACACTGGCGACACTGGAGTCGGCGCCGGAGGCGATTGTGCGGCGCGCGCCAGCTGGCGCTGCGGAGTGGCTGCGCGCGGAGTTGGACGTGTGGCTCGCGCAACCGCTGGCCTCGGGGCGCACGCGCGCGCTGGCGCTGCGCTGGGCGGCGCTGCTGCATGGGCTGGACGAGCCTTCGGAGACGAGCACTGGTATGGCCAGTGCGGCTGAGCTGGCCGGGCGCGCGAGCCAGGATCTGGCGGCGCCCG
>DASYGC010000406.1:0-5346 GCA_036000225.1 Ktedonobacterales bacterium
CGGTGATCTGCAACGCCCAGCACCAGGGCATCTGCGACTATGGCCGCGTCGGCGGGGTGAGCGTGCTGTGGGCGCTCTCGCTGACGGCCTTTCACGCGGCGGTCAGCATCACCATCCCCATCCTGCTGGTGGAGCTGGCGCGCCCACGCCTGGCGCCGCTGCCCTGGCTCCATCGCCGCGGGCTGCGCTGGTGCGTGGCGGGGGAGCTGTTCGTGCTGCTGCTGGGTCTGTTGTTGAGCCTCGGCGCGTTCCGCGACCACGGGCGACTGGGGCCGCCGTGGCAGCCGTACGCCATCGAGCTGGCGCTGCTGGCGGCGTGCGTGGCGCTGGCGCTGCTGCCGCGCTGGCCGGCGCCGGGGCGGGCCAGCGGCGCGCTGCCCAGCCTGTGGACGCTGCGCCTGCTGGGCTGCCTAGCCCTCACGCTGGACCTCTTGCTGCCGAACCTGGAGAAGGGGCTGCGCGTGCCCTATCAGCCGGCGCTCGCGCTCAATGCGGGCGTGCTCGCGCTGGCGCTGTGGCGCCTGGCGACGTGGGCGCGCCGCGCCGGCTGGAATGCGCGCCACATGTTGGCGCTGGCGACGGGCGGGCTGGGCTTCCTTGTGCTGTTCTGGGATCCCCTGCTGGAACTACTCGGCCAGGCCGGCGGCAAACCGACGCGTGGGACGGCGGTGGTCGCGCTGGTCTATCTGATCGGCTTGATCGTGCTGGCGCGGCGCACCACCCGGCGCTTGAGCCAGCCGCCAGCGTCGGCCACGCCTGATCCTGTCGCATCTCCGCCATCCCTGTCCCTCTATGCGGACAGCGCGCCGTCCACATCGTAGTGGCGACGCCGCGCTTGGGGTGTAGCGTAGCGTCGCTCTGGGCCTTGTTGTGTGCTGGATCGAGCAACCCATGCTGATCGTCAATGAGAATCCATGCCAAGCGAGGAGGACCGCGTGTCAAAGGCACAACTGCTGCGAGAGTTGGCTGATGCCTTCGAGCAACTGATCGTGACCGCCACCGAAGCCGCGCAGCTGGGCGTTACCCGCGATGGCGCGACGTGGGGACCCCGTGAAATCGTGGCGCATCTGGCCGGCTGGGAGATCATGGCCACGGTGCGCGTGCCGCGCATTGCCGCCGGCATGGCACCCTTCGAGGAAGCGGACGAAACGCGGCAAGCGGTCATGGATGAGGCGCTCAATGCCACGATGGTCACTCTGGTGGGCGATCAAGCGCTGGCGAGCCTCTGCGGCATCCTGCGCCAGGCCTACCGCCAGGACATCGCGATGCTCGAAGGGTTGGATGACAGCCACTTTCAACCGGGCGCGTACGTCTACGAACGCACCCGAGGCGTCATCGAGCACTGCCAGGAACACGGCCAGCATTTGGGTAGCGGTCCGGCTTGATCCTGGAAATCTCACTGGCGTCTGCCCCGCTTGCGCCCACCCCCTCCGATACGCCACAATGCCACCACGGGGCGGCACGCCGGGTGTGGCGCGCGCTTGTTCAGCGCCCCGCGCGACTGATGACCAGTCCGATGCGAAGGTGTACGCACCTCCGAGAAAGGAGCGGGCGATGTACATTGCGGTGCGACGATACAAGGCGAATCCTGGAACGATGGAGGAGATCGCGACTCGCGTGCAGACGGGTTTTCTGCCGATTGTCAGCCAGGCACCGGGATTCGTGGCGTACCATCTCGTTGACGGTGGCAACGATGTCGTCGTGTCCATCAGTGTCTTTGAAGACCAGGCGGGCGCCGACGAGTCTACCCGGCTGGCGGCCGACTGGGTCAGGCAGAATCTCGTGAGCTTGCTGCAGGGCCCGCCCGAGATCACGGCGGGGCGCGAGATTGCGCGTGGGGGGCGCTAGCCCCCTACCGCGCTCACCCTCACCAGCCGCGCTGGCGTGCCGGCGATGCACGCCAGCGCGGCTGGCGTTGACCCGGCGTGGTGCGCCAGCATCGGGACATCCAATTCAGCAACACGCGGAGGATCGAGCCAGCATGTCGAAGGCTACCAGCGCGCGGACCGTCGCCCGGTCGGGCCAGCGGCCTGATATCGTCGCCGTGCTCGAAGAGCGCGGCCTCATCCACCAGTTTACCGAAACCGGCCTGGCCGAAGCCGCTGCACGGGGCCAGCTCACACTCTATTGCGGCTTCGATCCCTCCGCGCCCAGCCTGCACCTGGGCAACCTGGTGCCCGTGATGGTGCTGGCCCACTTCCAGCGCTGCGGCCACCGGCCCATCGCGCTGGTCGGCGGTGGCACTGGCATGATCGGCGATCCCAGCGGCAAGGCCGCCGAACGCGTGCTGCTCTCGCCCACGGATGTCCAGGTCAACAGCGCGGCGCTGCGCCGCCAGCTCGCCCCGCTCCTCGACTTCGAGGGGCCGCACGCCGCCCTGCTGCTGGACAATGCCGTGTGGCTGGGCGCGCTGACCGCCATCGAATTCCTGCGCGACATCGGCAAGCATTTCACCGTCAATGCGATGCTGGCCAAAGAATCCATCAAGGTGCGCCTCGAGAACCGCGAGCAAGGCATCTCCTTCACCGAGTTCAGCTACATGATCCTGCAGGCCACCGACTTCCTCCATCTCTTCGAGCACCACGATTGCTCGGTGCAGGTCGGCGGCAGCGACCAGTGGGGCAACATCACCGCCGGCATCGAGCTGATTCGCCGCACCCACGATGCGCCCGCGCACGGCCTCACCACACCGCTGCTGACCACCGCCAGCGGGGCCAAGTTCGGCAAGAGCGAGGCCGGCGCCATCTATCTCGACCCGGCGCTCACTACGCCCTACGCCATGTACCAGTACTGGATCAACACCGACGACCGCGACGTGGTCCGCTTCCTCAAGATCTTCACTTTCCTGCCGCTGGCCGAAATCGCCGAGCTGGAGCGCGCCCGGGCCGCCGATCCCGCCAGCCGCGCCGGCCAGCGCAAACTGGCCTTCGAGGTCACCGCGCTGATCCACAGGCAGGCGGTCGCCCAAGGCGTCGCGTCCGCCTCGCGGGTGCTGTTTGGCGGCGGCGTGGAGGAACTGACGCCCGAAGCGCTGCCCCACCTGGCCAGCGCCGTGCCCACCACGCACATCAGCGCAGCCGCGCTGGCCGCCGGCCTCCCGCTGCTCGAAACGCTCGTCGCCAGCGGCCTGGCGCGCTCGAAGGGCGCCGGGCGCACACTCATCGCGCAGGGCGGCCTCTACGTCAACGACCGCCGCTGGACCGACCCCGAGCAGCAGCTCACCGCCGCCGCCGCGCTCTTTGGCCGCGCCATCCTGCTGCGCGCGGGCAAACGCAGCTACCACCTGCTGCTGGCCGGCGCGAATTGACGCTGCCAGGCGAAATGGAGCATCACCAACATGGCCAGTGTCTTCATCTCCTACTCACGCAAAGATCAGGAGTTCGCGCGCCAGCTTTACGCTGCGTTGGAGGCGGCCAAACGCGATGCCTGGGTGGACTGGGAGGGCATTCCTCCTTCGGCCGAGTGGCTGCGCGAGGTCTATGCCGGGATCGAGAATGCCGATACCTTCCTCTGCGTGCTCAGCCCCGATTGGCTTGCCTCCGAGACGTGCCAGTTGGAGGTCGCGCACGCGGTTGCCAGCCGCAAACGCATCGTCCCACTGGTCTGCCACGACATCGCCAGCCATACCGTTGATCCCGCCGTGCGCGCGCTCAACTGGATCTTCTTCCGCTCCACCGACGACTTCGACGCCGCCTTCAAGCAATTGCTCTTCGCGCTGGATACCGACCTCGACTACTGGCACCTCTCCAGCCGGCTGCTGGTCCGCGCGCGCCGGTGGGAGAGCGGTAAACAGAACACCAGCTTTGTCCTGCGCGGAAAAGAGCTGGCCGGGGCCGAACGCTGGCTGGGCGAGGGTGCCGACAAGCAGCCCACCCCCACCGCGCTGCAGACCCGCTACATTACGGCCAGCCGCCGCGCCAGCGGGCGGCGCCAGCGCACGTGGATCAGCCTGCTGTCCGCCGGCCTCATCATCTGACTGCTGCTCGGCACCCTGGTGCAGATTCAACGGGTCAGAGCAGACGTCGCGACGCAACCGAACGAGCCGTACCCTACCGTCTGCCCTGGTCTACCTGTTCTGTAGCAGCGCGCAACCGCCAGATATCCGTAGTGGCGTACGGGTATACGCCCTCTCGACCCCGATATGCGTAGTGGCGCATGGGTATGCGCTCTGGGCGTCGGTAGGCGTAAACCTTCACGCGAATGTCGAGTCATTCCGCCGAGACAACGGGCACCGCGCTCATGTCGGGCATGGCCGGCTCTGGCAGCGCGGACGCCACCGGCCCGCCCCGCTCGCCCGCCAGCCGGATGCCGCGCAGCCCGGCCCAGGCGTAGAGCGCACCCAGCATGCCGATGGCGCCCGCCACGGCGAAGATTGTATCTACCGGGCCAAAGGTCAACCCGAAGAGCGTCGCGTGGAAGTCGTGCATCACGCCGCTCAACAGATAGCCAGCCAGCCCCGCCGAGAGCAGCCCCACCAGCGTCGCGACCGGGTTGATGATCGCCGCCATGCGCCCCACCAGCTGGCGCGGTGTCACGTGCAGCAGAATGGGCCCCACCGCGGCGTTCATGGCGGCGTTGGGCACGCCGATCAGAAACTGGACCACCAGCGCGGGGTAGTAGCTCGTCAGGCGCGAGAGCACGACCACCGCCGCCGCCATCAACAGCACCGAGAGCCAGAACAGGCGCGCCGCGCCCAACCGGCGCGCCACCAGCGTCGCCAGCAGTGCGCCCACCACCGCGCCCGCGCCGTAGGCGGCCTCCAGATTGCCGTACAAGCGCGGCGCGACGTGCAGATTCTGGGTGACGAAGAAGATATCCAGCGCGTTGAGCGCACCGCCGCCCAACAAGATCAGTACAATGGTGATCAGGATCGTCATCAGGGCGCGGTTGCGCGCGAAGAAGCGCAGCCCCGCCCGGAACTCGCCGCCCACGTTGCCCGCTTGCCCTGGCGCCACACCGCGCGCCACGGGTGGTGCGCGCACCGCGCGTAGTGCCACGAACGAGACCACGAACGAGAGCGCGTTGATCAGCAGCGCCCAGCGCACGCCCGCCGCGAAGAACAGCGGAGCGGCCAGCGCCGGGCCGATGACGAACGAGAGCGCGGAGACCGTCTGGGTCATACCACTTGCGCGCGAGCGCTCGCGCTCCGCGACGATATCGCCGACGAGCGCCAGGCGCCCCGGATTGAAGAACTGGGCGCAGCCGCCAGCCAGCACGACGATGGCATAGATCGCGCCCAACTGGACGAGCGGGCCGAGCCGGCCGCCCGCGCTGAACGGCAGCGGTATCAGGTTGGTCGCCAGCAGCAACAGTGCGATGAGCACGGCACGCGCGCCATCCATCGCC
>DASYGC010000407.1:0-5946 GCA_036000225.1 Ktedonobacterales bacterium
AGCCCGGTCCACTTCTTCTGGGGCAGTTTTGACCTGGCGGTGACCCGCTTCTCGGGGCGGCGCGCCCCGGAGCAGGCCGGGGCGGACCGCATCACCCGCGAGGCCTACTCACACGAACTGAGCAGCTGTGGCTTCTGGCCCGGCACTCCCGGTGGTGCCATCCCAGAGCCGGCCTACTACGCGTATATGGCCCCGGAGCCGGCCGGCTTCGGCGATGCGGAGGTCCGGCCAGCCGCCGCCGCGTACAATCGGGAACTGGGCGAGTTCATCTTGCCTTACGAGGCGGTTCGCACCGCTGCCGACCCAGATGCCGTGCTGCTCGACTTCGCCCAGAGCACCTACGAGGCCGGCGCGCAGCTCGCCACCTGGGACCGCGCGGCCCTGGAGCGCTGATCCGCCGATGCGACCCGCCTGCCTGCAAACATGCCACTTTCCCAGTCTCTCGCTATCAGGACGGGAGTGCGGGTGCCGTTCGGCCGAACAACCGGCACCCTTCCTGAACGCCACGATGCATCATCCAACGATGTTTGCGGCACTATTCTATGGAACCAGGCGGAATTGAAGGAGCACGAAGGCCAGGGTGCCCGCGCCCAGGCAGTAGTAGGCGAATGGGGTCAGCCGGCCAACCTGAAAGTAGCGCATGAGGAACTTGACGCTCAAATAGGCGGCCAGCCCCGCGATGACCGCGCCGATCAACGCATAGAGGAGCATGTGCGGGTCTGAAAAGAGTCGCGGAATCTCCAGCAGACCGGCACCGGCAATCAGCGGCGTGGCCAGCAGAAATGAGAACCGCGCCGACTCTTCATGGCTCAGGCGAGCCCCCATCCCCGCCACCATGGTGATTCCCGAGCGCGAGATCCCTGGAATCAGCGCCGCCGCCTGGGCGATGCCAACCAGAAACGCCTCGCGAAAACTCAGGTCGTCGAGGGTGCGAAATGAATGCTCCTGCTTCACCCGATCGAGCGCAGCCGGTTCACCGCGGCGTCGCAGCCACTCACCCACCAGCAGCACCAACCCGTTCACCGCCAGAAAGGCCGCCGGAATGACTGGTACGGCCGCGCTGAAAAAGAGATCTTTGATCGGTGCTTCGAAAAACATGCCAATCAGTCCGGCTGGCAGTGTGCCGATGATGACCAGCCAGACCGTATGCCCCTTGGGGTCGGCATCCAGGCTCCCCGCCTTGAAGGTGCGAAAAAAGGCACGAATCAGGACGGTCCAATCGCGCCAGAAAAACGTCAGCAGCGCGGCCGCGGTGCCCAGGTGGAGCGCAACCACCAGCGGGAGGAACGTCGGGGATTTGATCAGATTGCCCCAGCCTAGCAGACCGGGAATGATGACGGTGTGGCCGAGGCTGCTGATCGGGAAGAGCTCCGTGATACCCTGCAACAAGGCCAGCGCGATCACTTTGATCAGTGTGGGAAGATCCATGACGGGTAGGTCCTCCTTTGTATCAGTTCAACTCCTCGATCTCGCCGGTCACCATAAAGATGATGTCTTCGCCGATGTTGGTCACGCGATCGCCGATGCGTTCGAGATCGTGCGCCACGAAGAGCAGACTCGTGGCGACCGGAACGCTGGCCGGATCGCGCGTCATGCGGGTGACGAGCTCGGTAAAGATCGTCCGATAGCGATGGTCGATTTCGTCGTCGCGCGCGCAGATGTCGCGCGCGGCCTGGACGTTGACATCCACGAACGCCTGAATCACGTCACGCACCTGCTGGCGCACCAGCTTGGCCACCTCGTCCAGGTCGCCGGTCATCGGCAGCGGCTCGTGGCCGTTGATATACGCCAACTGTTTGGCGATGCCGACGGCATGATCGGCCATCCGCTCCAGTTCATTGATGACCAATTGCACCGTCGTCAGTTCACGCAGATCGCGCGCGACGGGCGCCTGGCGAGCCATGACGCTGATGCAGCGGTTGCGGATGTTGCGCTGCAGCTCGTTGATGGTGCGATCGCCGCTGATGACCTCGTCGGCCAGGAGTGTATCGCGGCGCGAGAGGGCCTGCATCGCGCGCGCGATCGCGCTCTCGACCAGCGCGGCCATTTGGACAACGGCTTCTTCGATCTCACCCAGCTCGTGGTGAAACGCATCGCGTGGCATCGTGTCCTGTCTCCTTCTGGTACATGTCATCACCGCTGACCCGACGGTCAGCCAGTGGCGGCGAATAGTTATACGCTCCCCCGCAAGCGTCTTGTCAATCGGCCGGCGAGATAGCGGAAGCCTAGATTGAACACCAGCAACAGGATGATGAGGACCGCGGCGGTGCCATTTTCAATCTGGAGCGCATTGCGGACTACCCCTTCGGCCTGCAATTCATACAGGTGCACCGACAGGGTGTCACCCGCCGTGAGCGGATTCAGCGAGAACCAGCCGTTGATCGAACTATTCCCACCACCGGTAAAGATCACTGCGGCGGTTTCGCCGATCATTTTGCCCGCCGTCAAGATGATGCCAGTCGTCAACGGCTCTAGCGCCGCCGGCAGCAAGACACGGCTCACCGTCTGGAATCTGGTTGCGCCAAGCGCCTCGCTGGCCTCGCGCAGTTCTTTGGGCACGCTGCGCAGGGCATCCTCGCTCACGCGCAGCAACAATGGCAGATTGAGAATCATCAGCGTCAGCGCGGCCGCCAGGCGCGAAAAGCCGAAACGTGATCCCTGCCCAAACGCGGTGACGAAGACGAGAAAGCCAAACAACCCCAGGATGATCGAGGGCACTCCCGCGAGTGTCTCAGTCGCGAAGCGTAGCATGGTCACGTAACGCCCCTGGCGCGCGTACTCCACCAGATAGACCGCCCCGCCCACACCGATTGGCACACAGATCAGCAGCGCCAGGCCGATGATATAGAACGTGTTGAAGATTTCGGGACCGACATCGTCGCCGGTGACATTCGCTTGCGTCAGGAATGGCAGGGTGATGACGCCAACTCCCCGGACGAGGATAGTGAGGATCAGGGCGGCGAGCAAGAGCGCGGTGGCGCCGGCCAGTGTCCACAACAGGCCAGTCATGATGCGATCCCACAGGCGCACGCGGGCGCGACGGGACGCGAAGATGCCCCGCGTATTCATGGAGTTCATAGTATTCAGGCTCAGGGAGCCGGGCTGGGTGTCAGGAGTCATAACGCGTGACTCCTGGCGCTTCCACCTGGCTCGGTCTGTGCGTGCGCTACCCGACGAGGACGAGATTCGCGGACAGTGAACGCGCTGCGCGAGGCGAGTGTGCGGCTGGCGACCACCAGCAGAAAGGAAATCAACAGCAGCACGAAGGCAAGTGTCCAGATGGCATCGTAGTTCAGCGAGCCAGGCACGGCCTCCTTGAAGTCAGTCAGCAGCCGCACCGTGATGGCATCAGTTGGCAAGAAGTGGATGTACGGATACACGCTGTCAAACTTGAGTGGGAACGAGTTGGGGTTCGAACCAATCACGTAGGAAACGGCGAGCGTCTCGCCGATGGCGCGCCCCGTGCCCAGGATGACACCCGTGTAGATCCCGGAGGACGCCGCGGGCAGGAGTGTGCGTCGAATCGTCTGCCAGCGCGTAGCGCCCAGCGCCATGCTGGCCTCGCGCAGGTCATTGGGGAGCCCACCGAGGGCATCTACCGCCAGCGCGGTGATCGTAGGAAAGATCATGATCGCGAGGACCAACGAAGCCGCGATAGCGCCATAGCCGTTATAAAAGAATCCTCCCGCGGCAGTGTTGTAAATGTTGGCGATGATGGGAACGAGCACTTCAAGCCCGAGCAAGCCGTAGATGACTGACGGGATCCCGATAAAGAGCTCAAGGACTGGCCGCATCATGCGGCGCGCCCAAGGAGGAGCGATCTGCGTGATGAAGATTGCCAGGCCGACGCTCAAAGGAGTCCCCAGGACGAGCGCCACCAAAGTGATCACGATCGTGCCAGTGATGGGGATCAGCGCTCCCGCCAGGCCGTCATCGGGCGACCAGTGTGGACTAAACAAAAACGTCAGCGGCGAAATGTGCCGCACGGTGAAGGTTTCATAGGCATTGGCGCCCACGAAGAAGAAGATCGCGGCAATCGCCAGGATCACGATCGCGGCGCATGCCGCGAAGGCCCCATGGCTGATGCGGTCTTGATTTCTGGCTCCCATGTTCACTCCCTGCGTATCGCCTCGGCGGTTCGCGTGGACCAGGCGTCTGCTGAAGGTTTAGGGCCACAGGCTGTCACCACGGTGATCGCGGTCCGACTCTCAAGCAAGTCCCTGTCACGAACTCCGCAACACTGTGGCACGAAAGGTCAGACGGCGTGGACGCGCTTACGCGCGCCAGGCCATCTGACCAACGATCGAAGCGAACCCCTCGAGTGTGTGACCGCACCTAGCTCAACGATTCTGGCGCCGGAGCTCCCGTGGGCGTATGGGATGCCAGGGCGCTGGCGGACAGCGAACTTGCCTGCAGGTAACTTAACCGCGGGAGATCGCTCTGTTGGACCGAACTGCTCACCGCGTATTGGAGGAGCGCCTTCGCGGCACCGCTCGCCGGGCCCTTGGTGTAGGCATGCTCGATACCCCAGAACTGGTAGTTTCCAGCGCCGATATTCTTGGCCGAAGCCGCATAGCCGCCAATGCAGATTGGCGCCACCAGCGTGGAGTACTGGCCAGTCACGAAGCCCGTGGCGACATAGCCAATGGCGCCGGGAGTGTTGCCAACCGCGGTCGCAACCGCGCCGGTAGTATCCTGGGTGAGCGTCGTACCCGCGGACTCGCTGGTGCCGCCGAGCACATAGACCTTGAAGGTGGCCCGTGTCCCCGAAGCCGTCGGGCGGTTGACCACGGAGATCTGCTCGTTCGGGCCACCAAGCTGGCTCCAGTTGCTGATCTGGCCCGTATAGATCTGCTTGATCTGGTCGACAGTCAGGTTGTTTACCTTGCCCTTGAGGTCGTTGTTCGTGACCAGAGTGAAGGCCACCACCGCTACCTGATGGTCGACCAGATCGTGATACGCGCCAGGAGTCGGCTCCTTCTGCAGCGCATAAACGTCTGAGAGGCCAATCTGCACCGCACCACCCTCCACGTCCTTGAGACCATTGCCGCTACCGTTCGGTGTAACGGTCGTCTGTGTGCCGTTCGCGACATCGAATTCCTGACCTGCCGCCTGGAACAGTGGCGCGAGCGCGGAGGAACCATCAATCGCGATCTTGCCAGAGATGCCAGCTACCTTGGTTGCCGTGGCCGTGCCGCCAGCGCCGGTCGAAAGGTCACTTACGGTCGCGGTGCAGGCCGTGAGGGCGGCGTTGGTAGTCGTGGATGGTCCGCCCGCGCTCCCGCTACCACACGCGCTCAGCAGCAACGTGCTTCCCAGCACGAGCCCCAGCGCCGCTTTGCCGCTCACCGCGCGTAGCGCATGCAATCGGTCCAACATGCATCCTCCCTTGAACAATCACACATTAGTGCGGACAGATGGCGGGCGGCGTCGCGCGTCCGGGCGCTCGTCCCTGCGCCGCCGCACCCGTCCGTTGATACTGTAGCCGTGCTGTGTTAAGGGAGCTTCAATGGCAGGTTAAGATTCTGTAAAGCACCATGCGTTGTGCTGCACTCCAGGCAACCGAATGCAAGCCCGTCGTGGAGCGTGCCGCACGAGACGCCTTTGCTGGCAGTGGACGTCATTGCGGAGTCCCACACCCTCGCGGAGATCGCGATCAAGGTCCAGACCTATCTCAAGGTTGGTGTCGCTAAGGCATGGATGGTTGACCATCCCACACGCGGCATCGAGCTCTGGACCGTTCAGGGCACAACCTCATTGCGTGATACCAAATCTCGTACGGGCGTACGGATGTACGCCCTCTGGATGCGGGCGCACGCCTGAGTTCAAACCCTGGCAAAGCAGGACTGTGCGGCAAGATTTGGCATGATACCCAGATGGTTACCAGTTCTCTGCTCCCTGGTTTCGGTGTCGCCGTACGCTTTCTGCTCGACGGCTGACGCGTTG
>DASYGC010000408.1:0-5345 GCA_036000225.1 Ktedonobacterales bacterium
TCCTCCCATGCCCCCGGCTTATGATCAGCATGTTGCCATCCGAGGAGGGCGCGCGAATCAGCACCCACCGCCACGAAGGAGACCAAAAAGTGTACGATTCCACCACCGATCTGCTGGTGCCAGAGCCGCTGGCATCCCGACATCCATGGGGCGTTTCGCCGGAGACCCACATGGCCATGTCTCCGTACGACCGCGCGGACGCGGCCATGGTGTCAGATGGCACCCCAGCCACTGACCCTCCGAGCGGCTGGCTACTGAACGATGATCGACTTCCACCCATACCCCCATACGGAGGCAATTTGCCTCCCACAACCCGCCCAGGAGGACCACGACGCCGACGTTGGATGTATGCGCTGCTCGCGGCGGCAATGCTAGTTGTCCTGGCGCTGGGGATTGGCATCGGCGCGGCGGTCGCCGCCGCCAGGAACGCCCCGGCGGTGCGTACCGTCACCATCGCGACACATACATCACCGGCCGTCACCGTACCATCCAGCGTAAGTTCGCTACAGCAAAGCGTTGAAGACGTCGTCAACGCCGTACGGACCTCCGTCGTTGAGATCACCGCCATCGGTAGCCAGCAGGAGGCAATCGGGTCGGGTAACATTCTGACCGCCAACGGCTACATCGTGACCAACGATCATGTTGTGCGAGGCTTTAACAGTTTCACCGTCACCCTCTCGAACGGCACCTCGCAACCGGCGCAGGTCGTCGGCGAAGACGCCCAGGATGACCTGGCGGTCATCAAAATCGCCGCGACAAATTTGCAGCCGATCTCAATTGGTGACTCGGCGAAGGCCCAGGTCGGCGAGTTCGCCATCGCGATCGGCAATCCCTTGGGGTTGCGGCAGACTCCAACGTTCGGCATTGTGAGCGCCCTCAATCGCTCGGTGAGCGAAGCTCCTGACGGCCCCGCCGGGCAGCTGACGGGCTTGATCCAGACAAGTGCACCGATCAACCCCGGCAATAGCGGCGGCGCATTGGTCGACCTCTCGGGCCAACTGATTGGCATCCCGACGCTGGGTGCGGTCAATCCATCGACCGGCACGGCGGCCAGCGGTATTGGCTACGCGATTCCCTCGAATCGCGTACAGTACGTTGCCACCCAGCTCATGCAACATGGACAAATTACGAGCACCGGCCAGGGCTTCATCGGCATTCGGGCCACAAATGTCGACCCGCAAGTCGCGGCGGCAAACAATTTGTCGGTTCAGAGTGGGGTCCTCGTCACTGGATTCGCCAACGATGCGGCCGGGCAGAGTCCTGCGCAGCAGGCGGGGCTTCAGGTTGGTGATGTCATCACTGCGGTCAGTGGTCAGTCGACTATGGGCAACGACGATCTGGCCGCCGCCCTGGTGAGCCAGTCGCCAGGCACTCAAGTCACATTGACCGTCGTGCGCGGGACGAGCCAACTTACGATCAAGGTTACTCTGGGCGAGCGCCCCGCCAACGCACAGGGATGATCGGAATTCCTATGGATCGCCTGATACAAACTGAACGAGCGACTCCTGTGTAGCGACGAAGTTCATCCGGATTCACACGCGCGAATGCTCGCCCCTAATGAGGGACCAACGTGCTGGTCCCTCGTTGGGCCTTTGTCGGCGGCGCCAGAATGATTTAGGAGGATGTACTTGAATGCGATCACCTGGGACGGCGCGTGAGCTCCCTCTGAACTGGTCTTTCGACACATGAATACCCTCGCCTCAGAAATGGGAAGACCATTGACGGTCTATAAGAATGCTCACAGGCGGGTGTGTTCGGTTGATGACGCATTTGGCGGCGAAGCCGCCACGGTGGCGGCGGGCAGACTCAGAGTCGCGGTGGTGCCGAGTTCAGGTACGCTGGTCAGGGTCAGCGAACCATGATGGGCGGCGGCGATGCCACGGGCGATGGAAAGGCCGAGGCCCGCGCCCCCCATCTGACGTGAGCGTGCCCGATCTACACGGTAGAAGCGCTCGCCCAGGTGATTCAAGTGTTCGGGCGTAATGCCAACGCCGGTGTCGCGCACTGTCAGCACCACCTGCGTCCCCGCATGGATGACGTTGAGCGTCACTGACCCACCAGGCCGGTTATACTTAATCGCATTGTCTAGCAGAATGAGCACGACATCGCCGAGCCAGGCCGGGTCGCCGAGCACCAACGATTCACCCGTAGTCTCCACCGCGAGCCGTACCTGGCGCTGATCGGCAAGTGCGCCCGCTCGGTGGGCAATACCAGCCACCATCGCGGCGAGATCGACGACTTCCTGCTCCATGTGATAGGCACCGTGGTCCAGGCGCGCAAGCGTGAGAAGGCGTTCCGTAAGCGCATCCATATGCTCGGTCTCGGCAATAATGTCATCGAGCAGTGGCGCATCATCGGGATGGAGGCGGTCGCGGCCACGCAGCAGCACCTCCGCGTCGGCGCGCAACAGCGTCAGTGGCGAGCGCAACTCATGCGAAGCATCCGCGATGAAGGTTTGTTGTCGCTCGAAGGCCAGCCGCGCGGGAGCCAGTGTGCGCGTGGCGAGCACGGACCCGCCGATCGCACAGCCGGCCAGGGTGAATGCGCCAACGCCGAGCAGCAAGGCAAGCAACGTGCGCAGAGCATGGATCTCGCCTTCGATAGAAATCCCGACCTGCACGACGCCGAGTATTTGGTGGCTTGCCACGTCTGGCACCACTAGCGCGAAGCGTGAGACCGCTCCAAAAGTAGCGCCTCCTGAGATCGTGTCGGTGGCTGAACTCACCGAGCCAGAGAGCAGGCTGCGCGCGAGGATCGACGAGCCAAATGCCGGAACATAGGTTGCCGATACTTGATCTGAACCAATCAGATTCCCGGCAGGGTCAAAGCAGGCAATGAAGTAGGGGGATGGGGCGCGACCAAACGGGGCGGCCGAACACACTGGAGGGAGTTCGCCGCGGTCTTGCCAGTTCTGGGCCTGCTGTTGCGCCTCCCGTTGCAGCAGGTCAGTCACCGGAGTTAGCAAGACGGTTTGCATCCCAACGTAGAGCAGCACGCCCGCCAGCAACAGGATTCCCGCCAACACCGCTGAGTACCACAGCGTTAGCCGGCGACGAATGCTTGAGAAAAGGCGCGCGGAGGGATCCACTTGAGCCATGATCGCTCCGGTGTGCCGACCGACCGGCGACCGAAAATGGCCGACGGCATCCGCAAACTGACGACGGATCGGCGACCTGTTCGCTTTGTCGGCGTCTCCTTCGCGCTGGAGCATATTCATGGACCTATTCTGTAGCCAACGCCGCGCACGGTGGTGATGAGCGCGCGCGGGAAGCCCTGGTCAACTTTGCTCCGTAGATAGTGGATGTAAATGTCCACGACATTTGAGAGGGCATCCATGTCATAGCGCCACACGTGATCCATGATCTGGGTGCGAGCCAGCACCTGGCCAGGATGACGCATCAGGAATTCCAGCAAGGCAAACTCTTTCGCCGTCAGTTGAATGACATGGCCACCACGCCGTGCCTCATGGCGCAGCAGATCAAGTGTCAGATCGCCTATCTGGAGCTGCGTGCCAGTATCGGGGCCGCGACCGCGACGCAACTGTGCCTTCACACGGGCCAGGAGCTCTTGCATCGCGAATGGTTTGGTCAGGTAATCGTCAGCTCCGCCTTCAAGTCCAGCGACGCGATCTTCGACCGCGCCGCGCGCCGTCAACATCAGTATAGGAACCTGAATGCGGCTGGCGCGCAGTGCGCGGGTGATATCCAGGCCATCCATACCAGGTAGCATGAGGTCGAGAATCACCAGGTCGTAACTATCACTTGCTGCCAGATCCAGTCCCGAAGGCCCGTCGGTGGCAATGTCGACGACGTGGCGTTCTTCCATGAGCACACGGCGCAGTAGCGTCGCCAATCGCTGCTCGTCCTCGACAATCAAGATATGCATGGCTGCCGCTCCGCCTTGCGCACTTGGGCGCGTGCCCTCAACTACGCGCCATCTGTCACAGCCGCGCCGAGGTCAACGCGAGCGCGCGCCATCCCCGCATACACTCTATCGCGCGAATATTGGAGCACGATTGGAGATCGAGCTATCCACGCACCGCCGCTATCGCGATGCTAGGTACCTTTGCCAGCGATGGTGACGCCTCCAGCAGGCTCAACTTGCGGAACACCTTCTGGCCCGACCGAGAGCGACTGTTGAACCAGGGCGGAATCGGTAGTCCAATGAACGGTGCGCGGATGACACTCTTCTGCGCCCGTGAAAACATCAGTGTATTGTGCACCACGTCATTCCCTGACTGGATATCAGCAATGTCCTGACCTGGGAATCCGCCCCACGTGGTGCAGCCCAGAATGTACGAAGCGGCGGCCCAGTAATTCACGGCAACTGTCCCATAGCGCAGATTGGCGACCGCCCGCTCCATAGCTTGCGCTACCTGAGGATCCTTGAGTGAAGCGGGGTGGACCAGCATGGTGATATTGAGTGTGCCCCACAGGTGCTCGTTCGCAAACGCTACCGCGCGGTCAATATACGCTGGTACGCTCTCCGCCGCCAGCGAGGTTTCGGCGAACAGGCCGCAGAAGGCCTCGGTTGTAAAGCAGATATCATCGGAATGGCTGGCATCGACGTTCGAAATCAACGCCCAGGGCAGATTGTCGCCAGAGCCGTCACCAAACTGTTGCGCATCAGGATGGCCGGACAGAAACGCGTCATAACGCTCGCGCGCGCCAGGATAGTAGGCCGGACGCGATGGCACACTTGCGAGCGCCTGTCCGATCCGACGCAGCAGATCCTGGCGCTGATTCCAGCCAGCATGCTGCACGATCACGCGGGTGGCATTGCAATTGAAGCCGGCGTTGTTGGTAAGCATCGAAGCGATGTGATCACTCTGGTAAGCCAGATCCTTCGTGGTCCACGGTCCCGGCACGACAATTACTGGGCTGACATTGCCCAGTTCACCAGTGATGCGCTTGGTGAGCAGTGGCTGGTGCGCGGCCTTGCGCGCGGCTCCCTCGGCACCAGCGCCGAATACGATGGCATCGAACGTTTTGTCCGACCCGGTAATGTGGATCTCGTCAACGGCCGGGTGATTGCACAGATAGCTACCCTCGGCCCCGCCGCCGTAGACCAGTTGCAAGAAGCCAGGGTCGACCAGCGCGCGGAAGCACTCTTGCATCAGAGGACCGAGGTATGCATTGACGGGATTGGCTTTGTACACCACCACCTGATCTTCGACGAACAACTTGTAGAGGGCGTCCAGCGGGCCGATCGAGGAGACATTACCGGCCCCCAACACCAGAGCGACTTTGCCCTCATGTTTCTTGTTCTGATAGATGACCGCTTGAGTTCGCGACAGGTCGGTTGCCGCCACACCCGGTTGCATCCAAACCTCCGCCGAGAGGCCC
>DASYGC010000409.1:0-6915 GCA_036000225.1 Ktedonobacterales bacterium
CGAAGATGGTCGAGTAGCCTTCGATGACCCAGTGCGGCACCGCCTCGTAGCCCGGCCACGAGGTGTCGGAAATCACGAGGCAGCGTTCGCTTGCCTGCCGCGCCGCCTGAGCAACCGCGTCGTCATAGGTGCCGTCGACAACCGTGACGGTGGCGCCTTCGCTTTGGATTGCCGCAATGCGCGCGGCGGCGGTACCGGCGGGAACGAAGATCTGAGCATCGAGACCCAACAGCGCAGCCATATGCGCAACAGCGCGACCGTGATTGCCATCGGTGGCGGTTGTCAGTGTCAGGGGCAGGAGCGGGCGTACGCGCTCGCACAGCTCGTCCTGCGTGGCCCAGGGGGCAGGTGCCGCGTCCAGGCGCGCCATCAGGGCGCGATAGGTCGCCCAGGAGGCGCCCAGTAGCTTGAACGCGGGCAACCCGAGCCGGCTCGATTCGTCCTTGATCCAGAGGCGCGCGATGCCGAGCCGGGCGGCCAGAGTGGGAGCATCCACCAGCGGCGTGGGTGCGTATCCGGCCAGGCGGCGGTGGAAGGCCAGCGGCTCTCGCTGGTGCTCCTCTGGGCTTTCTGAGAGGTAGGGGACCGTTGGATTGAGGAACAGGCGTGTGGGCATCAGCTCGACTTTCCACACTTCAAGGGTGGGACTGTCTTGGCTGCCAGTCTCGCCCTTGAAGTGCACTACACGCTAATTGCGTAGCGGTTTGCCGGTCTTGAGCAGCGCCTCCATGCGCGCCTGGGTCTTGGGCATGCCACAGAGGCTCAAGAAGGCCTCGCGCTCGAGATCCAGGAGGTATTGCTCGGTGAGCGCATCGAGCGGCGAGCAGTCACCACCGGTGAGCACGTAGGCCAGCTTGGACGAGACGATGAGATCGTGCTCGCTGGCCTTACCCTGCAGCCGCAGGTTGTCGGCCACCTGCTCCAGCACAAGTCGCCCGCCAGGGCCGGCCAGATGGAAGATGGGCGGCTCGGGAGGCTGCCACTCGCCACGGTCGCGCTTCTCCGCCAGGGCCAGCGCGTCGGCTTTGGCGTCGGCGAGCAGACGCTCGCGGTCCAGCGTGATCGCATCGGTTTTGCGCAGGAAGCCGTACTTGCGCGCCTCGGCGGCGCTGGTGGAGACCGCGGCGACGGCGATGATCTCGAAGGCGTGGCGCGCCGCGGCGAACGGCCCACCCTCAGGCGTCATTTTGGGCCAGCGCGCGAGCAACTCCTTGCAGCCGCCACCGGCGGGAATCAGTCCCGCGCCCACCTCCACCTGCCCCAAATAGGTCTCCGCCGCCGCACGCACGTGCTGGCCATGCATGACGATCTCGCAGCCGCCGCCCAGCGTGCGGCCAGCTGGCGCCACCACAACCGGCACCTGGCTGTACTTCATGCCGAGCAGCGCCTGCTGCAGCGTTTGCATCCCCTTTTCGATCAGGGGGAACTGGCGCATACGGCTGGCCATGAGCACCTGGGCCAGGTTGGCGCCGACACAGAAGTCAGGTGCGTCGTTGCCGACGACGAGCGCGCGCCAGTTGCGCCGCGCCTCAGCCACACCTTCGCTCAAGAGCGCCACCATGTCGTCGTCAATGGCGTTGAGCTTGGCATGGAACTCGATACCCAGCACGCCGTCGCCCAGGTCGATCAGTGACGCGCTCCTGTTCTCCTTGACCACCTTGCCGGCGCGCTTGAGCGGTGCGAGGGGCAAGGTAGGGACGCGCTGTGGCAGCGGCTGGTAGGACTTCGAGCCGAAATCAAAATAGGCGCGTGGCATGCCGGTGGTGTAGAAACGACCCTGACCGCTGCTCAGCACCTGGTCCACGAGCTCGGGCAGCGGGCGGCCCTCGTCCGTCATGCGCCTGGCCAGCGGCTTCAAGCCCAACGCATCCCAGGTCTCGAATGGGCCCACATCCCAGGCATAGCCCCAGCGCATCGCATCATCCACGCTGGCGATGTCGTGGGCGATCTCCGGGGTCACGGCAGCGGTGTACAGCAGGGTATCGGCAGTCACGCCCCAGGCATAGCGACCGGCGCGGTCATCAGAAGCGAGGATCGAACGCACGCGTTCGAGCGCGTCGGAGGAACCCTTGACGGAATCGAGTGAAGAGAAGTGGACGGAATCTTGCGGACGGTACTCCAGCGTCGCGGGATCGAGTACGAGAAACTGGGTGGCGCCCGAGGCATCTTTCGTGCGCTTATAGAAGCCCTGGCCAGTCTTGTCGCCCAGCCATTTGCGCTCGACCATCTGGCGGATGAAGTCGGGCACGCGGAAGAGTTCACGCTGGGGATCGTTGGGCAGATTCTCATAGAGATTATCGGCCACGTGGACCAGGGTATCAATACCCGCCAGATCGGCGGTGCGGAAGACAGCGGACTTGGGCCGGCCCAGCGCTGGGCCCAGGATGGCGTCGACTTCTTCGAGCTTGAGACCCTCGGCCCGCATGCGGCTTACCGCCGCCATGAAGCCGTAGGTGCCGATACGGTTGCCGATGAAGTTCGGCGTATCCTTGCACAGCACCGTACCTTTGCCCAAACGCTCGGTGCCGAACTCAGCCATGAAGCGCATCAACTCGGGATCGGTGTTGACATCCGGCACCAACTCCAACAGCTTCATGAAGCGCACGGGGTTGAAAAAGTGGGTGATTAGAAAGTGCCGGCGGAAGTCCTCGCCGCGGCCCTCGGTGAGCTGGCGCGCCGGAATGCCAGAGGTATTCGAGCTGACGATGCTTCCGGGTTTGCGCACGCCTTCAAGGCGCGCATAGGTCTGGCGTTTGGCATCGAGTTGCTCGATGACGACCTCGACGATCCAATCCGCGTCGGCGAGCAGCTCGAAGTGGTCTTCGACATTGCCCACCGTGATGAGACGGGCCGCACGCGCATCATAGAACGCGGAGGCGGGCTTCGCCTTGATGGCGCGGTCGAGGCCGGTCTGGGTGATGCGGTTGCGCGCGCTAGGATCGCGGCTGGATTGGGCATCAGGCGGCACAATATCGAGCAGCACACAGGGAATGCCGACATTGGCCAGGTGAGCCGCGATGCCCGCGCCCATGATGCCCGCGCCGATCACCGCCGCTTTCTTGATCTTGTAGCTCATGACCAATGCCTCCTAGAGCCGCTCGATGATGGTCGCGACGCCCTGGCCGCCCCCAACACAAAGGGTGGCCAGGCCCAGCGTGCCGCCACTGGTCTCCAGATCGTTGAGCAGGGTGGCGATGAGACGACAGCCGGTGCAGCCGAGTGGGTGCCCGAGCGCAATGGCGCCGCCGTGGGGATTGAGCTTCGCTTCATCGATGCCCAGGGTGCGGATCACCGCCAGGGATTGGGCGGCGAAGGCCTCGTTGAGCTCGATGGCATCGATGTCGGCGAGCTGCAATCCGGCGCGCGCGAGCGCCTTGCGCGTGGCATCGACCGGGCCGATGCCCATGATGTCAGGTCGCACGCCAGAGACAGCCATCGAGCGCACGCGGGCCAGCGGCTTGATGCCGAGGTCGTGCGCCTTCTCAGCGGACATCAGTACAGCGCCGGAGGCGCCATCATTGAGCGGGCTGCTGTTGCCCGCCGTCACCGATCCGCCCGCGATAAACGCCGGCTCCAACGCGGCCAGCCGCTCCAGTGAGGTGTCGCGGCGCGGGCCCTCATCGGTGGTGAACGACGTGCCATCGGGCAGTGGCACGGGGACCGTCTCGCGGGCGAAGACGCCCGCCTCAATCGCGGCCAGCGCGCGCTGGTGGCTGCGGAGGGCGAACTGGTCCTGGTCTTCACGGCTGATGTGATACTCGCGCGCCAGGTTCTCCGCGGTCATCCCCATGGGAATGTACGATTGCGAGAAATCGGTGCCGCGCTTGCCGGGCACGCCGCACATCTCGACGCCTTCAGGATTGTTGATGAGCTTGGGGTTGAAACTGGGATTGAAGCCGCCCATCGGCACCCGCGACATGCTCTCGACGCCGCCAGCGACCATGATGTCGCCCAGGCCCAGCATGATCGCCTGCGCGGCCATGTTGACCGCCTGCAGGCTGCTGGCGCAGAAGCGATTGACGGTGACGCCACCGGAATTGACCGAGAGGCCGGCCAGCGCGGTGATGATGCGCGCGACATTCATGCCCTGCTCGCCTTCGGGGAAGGCGCAGCCAATGATGACATCTTCGATCAGCGCGGGATCAAGTCCTTTCACGCGCTCGGCGGCAGCCCGGATGGCCACCGCGCCAAGATCGTCGGCACGCACCGACTTCAACGAACCCTTGCCCGCACGCCCGATTGGGGTGCGCACGGCACTGACGATGACGGCTTCCGGCATGATGGCGCTCTCTTTCTCCGCGGGTAGGAACGGTATGGCAGTGGCCACCTACTGGTTCGACGTGCGCGGGATGATGATCGCAAACGTCACTTGCAGCGTGGTAGCGACGGTGCCGGACTGATCGACCAGGTCTACGGGAACGGTGTAGCGAGCTTTGCCGTTGGCGGCGAACTCGGCGCGAATGCGCTGTTGTTCCGCGACGGAAAGCACCGCGCGGGCGCGCAACGTGCCACTGGCGGGGCGGCGATAGGCGACCGTTGCCTCGGCCAGAAGCGGCACCGCGCCAGCCGCCAGCAGGTCTGGGAAAGCCATCAGCGCCAGCGCGCCGACAGCGCCCTCACCTAGACCAAACTGGGCAGCAGCATGCGTAGTGCCAACATGGTTCAGGATTTCAGGGGAGGACGGCAATTCGGCCGTTACGCTTTCGGCGTCGGCCTCTACCACGCGCATACCCATCAGGCGCGAGAACGGCACCGCGAGCAGGCGCTGCCGCAGATCGGCGATATCTCCTACCACATGCCGCTCCTCTCCACGCGGCAGGCGGCCCAGCCTGCCGGCCGGGCCACCAGCCAGTTTCGCGCGACGCTAATCCAGGGGATAGCCACCATGCGTGGCGACGACCTCGGCCAACTCACGCTGCAGCGGCACGATGCTGGCTTCGGGATCGCCCAGGTAGGTGCGCACCCGAGCCAGCTCCTGCTTGCGGTCCTCCCCGTCCGCGGACATGGTCACGACGCCATCCAGGCTGGTGCGCAGCTCCGGCAACAAGCGAAGGAGCGCCAGCTGCGCGAGCAACGCGTGCGTGTGGGCATCGGTGGCGCCCGCGCGGGCGGCATCGAGGGCGCGCGCGAGGGCGCTATCGGCGGCGTAGAGGTTGATCAGCAAGTTGGCGGTGCCTTCGAGAAACTCCTGCTCATCTTTCATGGTCGACATGAATTTCATGGCGCCCTTCATCACGGCATAGATGGACGCGCGCTTGGCGCGTTCGAGCAGATTGACGCTTTCGCGAAGCGCCGCTGGAGTGTCAGCGCTGGCGAAGTCGGGCGCCGACCCACGGGAAACCTGAGCCTCGATCTCGGGGAAGACCGTAAACAGGTCGATCTTGTTCTCCATGGCACGCTGGAAGAGGGTGCCCGCCGCCACCATGCGGTTGATCTCGTTGGTGCCTTCGAAAATGCGATTGATGCGCGCGTCGCGGTAGGCTTTCTCGATGGGATACTCCTGCATGAAGCCATAGCCGCCGAAGATTTGCACGCCCTCGTCAACGCAGCGGCCCAGCGCCTCCGAGCCGTAGACCTTGGCGATGGAGCACTCGATCGCGAAGTCCTCGATCGCGGCTAGCTGCGCCTGCTGATCCTCGCCCGCTGCTAGACGGGCATCTTCGACCATGCCGACCGTGCGATAGCTCAGCGCTTCAGCGGCATAGACATCGGCGGCCATATGCGCCAGCTTCTTTTTAATCAGGCCGAAGCTGTGGAGCGGTTTGCCGAAGGCTTTGCGCTCGCCGGCGTATTTCGCGGCGAGATCGAGCGCGGAGCGTGCGCCACCCGCCGTGCCGGCGCCCAACTTGAGGCGACCAATATTCAGGATGTTGAAGGCAATCTTGTAGCCCTTGCCCACCTGGCCCAGCACATTCTCGACGGGCACCCGCACATTGTCGAAGTAGACCGAGCGGGTCGAAGAACCCTTGATGCCCATCTTCTTTTCTTCGGCACCAGTGGAGATCCCCGGCCAGGCGGCCTCAACAATGAAAGCCGTGTGTTTGGTGTCATCCACCTTGGCGAAGACAATCATCAGGTCGGCAAAGCCGGCGTTGGAGATCCATTGCTTCGAGCCGTTGAGGATATAGTGCTTGCCATCCGGTGCGAGCTCCGCCCGGGTGCGAATTGACATGGCGTCCGAGCCAACGCCTGGCTCGGTGAGCGCGTAGGCGCCGATCAGTTCGCCGGTGGCGAGCCGGGGGAGATACTGGCGCTTCTGCGCGTCGGTGCCATAGAAGACGATGGGCAGGGTGCCGATGGTGGTGTGGGCGCCCACCGCAACCGCGAACGAGGCCTCACGCATCTCGCCACCGACGATGGCGCTCACGATCATGCCCAGCTCGGCGCCACCATACGCCTCGGGCACGTCGATCATGAGCAGACCCTGCTCGCCCGCCTTGTGCACCAGTCCTGGCAGGACGCCCGGCTCCTGATGGTCGATGGCCGCCGATTGGGGCAGCACCTCGCGCTGGATGAACGTGCGCGCCGACTCGCGCATCAGCCGCTGCTCGTCGTCAAACTTCTCGGGCGTCAGAAACGTTTCCCGCGTCACCGACGTCGTCAGGTAGCCAACGGGGATGGCCTTCTCGATCTGGGTTGCCACTGCGATCTCCTTTGAGGTGGGGGTGGGGGTCTTACACGGCGCCACGTCGGCGTGCGTGCATGGTTATGCCGGATGGGTTCAGGACCGTCTGGGTGACGGCGGCGGCTGTGGCTGCGCTGGCGGCGTGGAGTCGGATCGCGCGATCGCCTCCTCGCGTAGCGCGCGGCGCAGCACCTTGCCGATCAAGGTTTTGGGCAGCTCATCGCGGAACTCGTACTGGCGAGGAACTTTGTAGGCAGCAAGGCGCTCGCGACAGAACGCATCCAGGTCGT
>DASYGC010000410.1:0-10609 GCA_036000225.1 Ktedonobacterales bacterium
GATCGGCACGGTCGGAATCGGCCTGTGAGATCAGCACATAGCGCCCGTATTTCAGCAGCAGCGGGCGTCCACCGGCGCGACCGATCCAGTACGCAGCCGCCGAGCCGATGGCGCAGCCCAGCGTGCCGGCGATGGCGACGCCGATGAGCGAGAACTGATTGGGATACTTGAAGACAAAGTAACCAGCGGTGGGCATGACAATCTCGCTGGGGAGCGGCACACAGCAGCTTTCGATCGCCATGGCCAGCACGATGCCGGCATAGCCGAAGGTGAGATACCACGAACTAATCAGATTTCCTAGCAGGTTGGCCATCTCACCTTTTCCTTGCTGTCGCCCGCGTTGGAGATTATGTTGGCGTCAGGTATTTGGTTGTCGCGTCGTCAGGGAGAGTATATCGCGCAACGGGATCGTGGCGCATCCATCGGTCCTGAGTGTAGGACGTTTCAACGCGCCATTGGGAACACACCAGGGGCTCAGGCATGCCAATGCCGCGGCACGGTGGCGACGTGATCTGGCTCGACATCTGGCACGCGGTGCGCTACACTGAGGTCGTGGGTGTTGCTTGATCGTGTACGGGTATGCTATATTTACGAATGGTGCGCAACGTGGACACCAGGTCAACGAAGAACCCCGAGCCTCCGAGACCAGAACAGAGTGATTGGTATGCCTTCGCCCTGCTGGGGCAGGTTGGCTTGACGATCGCCATCCCCTGTCTGGTGGGCATCGGCATCGGCCTCTTCCTCGACCATCAGTTTCACTGGACACCAATAGCGACACTCATCGGGCTGCTGCTTGGCCTGGCCGCTGGCGTCTACGGCGTCTTTCGCCTCGTCTCCTCAATGCATTGAGGACTACAAGGGGGACCCCGCGGCGAGTACGGACTCCCTCGCGCCTCGCAGCCGTCCAGGAGACGAAGGGAGTTACATGTGCCCTGGAAATTGCCAAATATCGCAGTTCCAGTTGACACCATCTTTTCTATTGGCGGCTTCCCGGTCACCAATACGCTGCTGGTTACCTGGCTCACGATCATCCTCCTGCTGGGCCTCTTCTTCGCTGCGATCCGTAAGCCCAAGATCGTGCCCGGCTTCATCCAGAATCTGGTGGAGTGGGCCACCGAACTGATGCTCAACCTCTGTGAGGAGGTCGCAGGCAAGGAGAATGGGCGGCGCTTCTTTCCCTGGGTGGCCACGATCTTCTTCTTCGTGCTCTTCTCCAACTGGTGGGAAGTCATCCCAGGTATCGAGACGGTGGGCAAAGTCGGGTCGGATGCGCCCAGCTGCCAACACGCGCTGCATCCCATCCTGGGCATTTTTCTGCTGGGTACCGATTCGAACTGCATCACGCCCTGGCTGCGGCCGCCTTCAACCGATCTGAACCTGACGGTGGCTATCGCGGTTGTCTCGGTCATCGCGACCCAGATCTATGGGTTCAAGCAACTGGGAGCCTTCTCGCACATCACCAAGTACCTCAACTACCGCGAGGGGCCGATGGGCATCCTGGTGGGCATCCTCGAAGCGATCCTCGAACTGGCGCGCATTATCTCGTTCAGCTTCCGTCTCTTCGGCAATCTGTTCGCTGGCGATGTGTTGCTGCTGGTGATGTCGTTCCTAATCCCGGTGGCGGGTCCCATCGTCTTCTACTTCCTCGAAGTCTTCGTCGGCTTCATTCAGGCCTTCGTCTTCGCGATGCTGACCCTCGTGTTCATGTCACTGGCCGTCACACCGCACGAGCACCACGACGCGCACGCCGCCGTGGATCAGCACGAGCCAGCGACTGCCGCAATCGAACCCGCGCCGGTGGCATGAAGTCCTCGCTGTCCCGTTGGTCCCTGCCTTTCGAGGCGCGGTGCGCGCGAAAGTGGGATAGATGTAACAGGTTACGCGTGACCTGTCCTGATTGTTTGTGACCGGTCAATTAGAAGGGCGTATACGTCATACGTCCATCGAGAGGAGTTCCTACGATGACCTTCGTTCAACTCGCCGCTGCGCTCGCCATTGGTCTGGGTGCCATCGGCCCAGGTGTCGGCATTGGTCTGCTCGCCGGCCCCGCGCTCAATGCCATGGGCCGTAACCCCGAGGCGGCGGGCATCATCCGCGCCAACATGATCATCGCCATCGCGTTTGCCGAAGCGGTCGCGATCTATGCGCTGGTCGTCGCGCTGATCATCTACTTCGTGCCCAGCCCGGTGATTCACTAGCGCGGCGCTGCGTGAGCGCAGTGTCCGATCCTGGTTCTTCGTGAGCGGAACGTCTGGTCATGCCCAGTAGAGATAGTTAAGGAGGGAGACCCTTGGGCATCAATCTGGTGCTGTTCGGCTCCCAGCTCGTCAGCTTCCTGATCCTCTTCTTCGTGCTGTCGCGGTGGGTCTTCCCCCTGTTGATCAAGACGCTGGATAAGCGCGCGTTGACCATTCAGGAGGGCGTGCGGAACGCGGAACAGGCGCGGCTCGACCTGGCCGCAGCGGAGACGCGCATTCAGGGCATGATGGAAGAGGCGCGCAAGGACGCCCAGCACGCGCTGGATCAGGCACGCAAGGCGGGCGAGCAGATCCGCGCTTCCATCGAGCAAGACGCGCGCGCCAACGCCGGGCGCATCGTGCAGCAGGCGCAGGCGCAAACGCAGCAACTGGTCGCGCAGGCGCGGGTTGAGCTGCGCCAGCAGGTAGCGGATCTGGCGATCATGGCGGCGGAGCATGTTATCGGCAATTCGATGGACACCACTACCAACCGTCGGCTGGTCAGCGAGTTTGTCGCGCGAACGCCGGATGGTGCCGCAAGTAATTGAAGCGTGTTCCAACGCGAGTGATTTGTGCGCGGTGATGGTTGTTCGTGACCTGACATGAGAAGGGCGTAGGGGTTTAGCCCTTGCGCTAGAGGAATTGCGATGCTCAAAGGTGCGATAGCGCGTCGCTATGCCGAGGCTGTGATGCAGATCGCCACGGAGCAGCACACCCAGGACCAGTGGCGCGCCGATGTGCGCACCATCGGTGAGGCTTTCGGCAACCGCCAGCTGGCCTTCGTGCTGCGCGAGCCGAAGATCGCCGCCCAACGCAAAGAACTAGCGCTGCGCGATCTGCTGAGCGCCAGGGTCCAGCATGATGCACTGAATCTGGCGTTGGTGCTGGTGCGCGACGAGTTGGTCGAGATCGCGCCGCGTCTGGCGCTGGAGTACGAGCGGCTCTACAACGAGTTCAAGGGGCAGGCGGTGGCCCAGGTGACCACCGCGCAGCCGCTGGACGATGCCGAGCGCGCGCAGGTCGTGAACCAGCTAAGCCAGCGCACGGGCAAGCGCATCATCCTGGAGGAGCGGGTGGACCCGGCGATCCTGGGTGGTGTGACGGCGCGCGTGGGCGACGAATTGATTGATGGCAGCGTGCGGCGGCGACTGTCGCTGCTGCGTCAGCAGATTATCAAGGGCGGCGGCGGCTTTGGCGGCCCCACCGATGGACAAGCGGCGGGTACTCCCGACGCGGGGGCGCAGTCGCCCGCCGCGGGAGCGGAGCAAGCGGCCCCCGATGGGGCCGCCGATGGCGGGGCAACGGGTGGAAAGCCGGAGGGCAGTGGCGCGTCGGGATCCGCGAGCGATCTTGGAACGCCGCGTCCTGGTACCGCTGGCGCGAGTGGCCCCGAAGGCCCCGATGGCCAGGCTGGCCCAGGCAATGGCCGGCATTATCGCCGCCCCGAGCGGCGCCACCGAGGCCGGCGGCGATAAGGACGTGGAACGAGACCCAGCGGGCGTACATCCGTACGTCACGACGGAACTGGAATGAGACCCAGAGGGCGTACATCCGTACGCCCCTACAGAAGTGGCAAGCGACGCTCCTCGGTGACGGGGAGGCAGGCCGGCCATAATGAAGCGAGGCAGAGCATGGCTATCGCGGACGAGATCACGCGGATCATACGCGAGCGCATTCAGAACTTTGATGGGGCCACTACGGAGGCCGCGACCGTCAACGTGGGCACGGTGATCTCCGTCGCCGATGGCATCGCGCGGGTGTACGGGCTGGCCGGCGTCGGCTATCTCGAACAGGTCGAGTTCCCGCGCACCGGCCTCATGGGCATCGCCTTCAACCTCGAAGAGGATACCGTCGCCGTCCCCATCCTTGGCGAGTTCAGTCTGCTGCATGAAGATGACGAGGTGCGCACCACCGGCAAAATCATTCAAGTGCCCGTGGGCGATGCCCTGATCGGGCGCGTGGTCAATGCGCTGGGCGAGCCGATCGACAACGCCGGCCCGATTGCCGCCACCAGCACACGCGCCGTCGAGCGTGTGGCCCCGGGCGTGATCACGCGCGAGAAGGTCACCGTGCCGGTGCAGACGGGCATCAAGGCCATTGACGCCATGATCCCCATTGGTCGCGGCCAACGCGAGTTGATCATCGGCGACCGCCAGACCGGCAAGACGGCGCTGTGCATCGACGCCATCATCAATCAGAAGGGCAAAGACCTCATCTGCATCTATGTCTCAATCGGGCAGAAGAACTATCAGGTCGCGCGCATCGTCGACACCCTGCGCGCCGCCGGTGCGCTGGATTACACCATCATCGTGCACGCCGGCGCTGAAGATCCCGCCCCGTTGAAGTACCTCGCGCCGTATGCCGGCTGCGCCATGGGCGAGGAATTCATGGAGCACGGTCGCGATGTGCTGGTGATCTATGATGACCTGAGCAAGCACGCCGACGCCTACCGCAACATGTCGCTGATCATTCGGCGTCCTCCCGGCCGTGAGGCGTATCCGGGCGATGTCTTCTACCTGCACAGCCGCCTGCTGGAGCGCGCCGCGCGCCTGAACAAGGACTACGGTGGTGGCTCGTTGACCGCTCTGCCGATCGTCGAGACCAAAGCCGCCGACATCTCTGGCTACATCCCCACCAACGTCATCTCCATTACCGATGGACAGATCTTCCTCGAAGCCGATCTCTTCAACGCTGGCCAGCGACCCGCCGTCAACGTCGGCACCTCCGTCAGCCGTGTGGGCAGCGACGCGCAGACGCCCGGCATGAAGCAGGTGGCTGGCTCGCTCAAGCTCGACCTGGCACAGTACCGCGAACTGGCGGCCTTCGCCCAATTCGGCTCCGACCTGGACAAAGCCACCAAAGCGCGTATTGATCTGGGCCAGCGTCAGATGGAGATCTTGAAGCAGCCGCAGTACAGCCCGATGTCGGTCGAGCACCAGATCATGATCGTCTATATCGCGTCCAAGGGCTATCTGAACGGCGTGGAGGTTGACAAGGTCGCCGCGTGGGAAGCCGCGTTCCATCCGTATATGGACGCTAACTACGCCGACCTGGTGAAGACGATCTATGAGACTTCGGTGGTCAACGGCAAGAAGCTGCCGCCCGAGGTATTCACGCAGATCGAAGACGCGACCAAGGAGTTCCAGAAGAGCGCGCCGCGGTAGGGACCCCTCCTCACCTCCCCGGCGCGGGGAGGGACCAGAGGCAGAGCACGCGCCGCCCTCCCCTGGTGCGGGGAGGGATCAGAGTGAGAGGATGCTTCTCCCCTCCCCTGGTAGGGGAGGGGTCGGGGGAGAGGTCAGATGGCATCAACCAGAGAGATACGCCGGCGGATTCGCTCCGTCAAGAATGTGGGCCAGATTACCAAGGCCGTGCAGATGGTGGCCAGCACGAAGATGCGCCGCGCGCAGGAGCGCGCCTCCGCCTCGCGGCCCTACTCCGAGCAGCTGGTCAAGCTGCTGGCGCGACTGGCGAACCAGGCTGCTGGCGAGGAAAACCTGCCGCTGATGAGCGTGCGCACGGTGCGCACGGTGGCCATCGTGCTGGTGACACCCGACCGCGGCCTGGCTGGCGCGCTGCCCGGTAACTTGATCCGCCGTGCCGGCCAACTGGCCGGCGAGCTGCGCCAGCAGCACGGCGCCAGCATCAACATCCGCTTCATCGCCGTGGGCCGCAAAGGTCGTGATTTCGTGCTACGCACGCAACAACAACTGGTGGCGGAGTTCACCGGACTGGGCGACCAGCCCAGCCTTGCCGACGTGCGGGCGATCGCGCGCGCCGTCACCGATGTCTACGTGAACGAGGAAGTGGATCAGGTGTACCTGGTGTATCCGCGCTTCGTCTCGACGGCGACACAGGTGGCAACGGCGATCCAGTTGCTGCCCATCCAGCCGCCCACCGCGGAGGCCGCCGAAGGCCCTGAGCCGCAGTATGAATTCGAGCCTGACGCGGCGACCATCTTCGCCGAACTGTTGCCGCGCTACCTGGAGACGCAGATCTATCAGCCACTGCTCGAATCGATTGCTAGCTACTATTCGGCGCAGATGCTGGCGATGAAGAACGCGACCGACAATGCCAGCGATCTGGTTGCTGATTTGACGCTCTCGTACAACAAGGCGCGCCAGGCGGCCATCACGACGCAGATTCTCGAGGTTGTCGCCGGCGCCGGCGGATGATCTGTTCGGGCGTAGGGTAATACGCCCTCCTTGCGGGAGGCTACAGGTATGGCAGTTGAAGTTCGAACCAAAGGCACGATTACTCAGGTGCTGGGCAACGTGGTGGACATCGAGTTCCCCGCCGAGAAGATTCCCAGCATCTATAATGCTATCGAGACGCAGATCACCGATCCCGGTGGCAAGACCCACACCCTGACGCTCGAAGTCGAACAGCTGTTGGGCAACAACTGGGTGCGCTGCGTGGGCATGGGTCCGACCGATGGCATGGTACGCGGCCAGGCGGCATTTGACACCGGCGCGCCCATCACCGTGCCCGTCGGCGAGAAGACTCTGGGCCGCATCTTCAATGTGTTGGGGCAGGCGGTGGACAACAAGCCTGATCCGACCGACGCGCCGCGCCTGCCAATTCACCGCGCGCCTCCTTCGCTGGAGGACCAGGCCACGAGCACCGAAGTGCTCGTCACCGGCATGAAAGTCATTGACCTGATCGCCCCGTTCATGCGCGGCGGCAAGGTCGGCACCTTCGGCGGCGCGGGTGTGGGCAAGACGGTGATAATCAAAGAGTTGATCAACAACATCGCGCTGGAGTCGGGCGGCTACTCCGTGTTCGCCGGAGTGGGTGAGCGCACGCGCGAGGGCAACGACCTGTATGAGGAGATGATCGAGGCCAAAGTGCTCGACAAGGTGGCGATGGTCTTCGGCCAGATGAACGAACCGCCCGGATCGCGCCTGCGCGTGGGCCTGACGGGCCTCACGATCGCCGAATACTTCCGCGATGTCGAGGGGCGCGACGTGTTGCTCTTCATCGACAACATCTTCCGCTTCTCGCAGGCCGGCTCCGAGGTCTCCGCGCTGCTGGGCCGCATGCCTTCGGCGGTGGGCTATCAACCCAATCTGGCCGAGGAGATGGGCGCGCTGCAGGAGCGCATTACGTCCACGAAGAAGGGGTCGATCACCTCGATGCAGGCGATCTACGTGCCCGCCGACGACTACACCGATCCCGCCCCGGCCACGACCTTCGCCCACCTGGACTCGACGGTGCAGTTGGAGCGCAGTATCTCTGACAAAGGCATCTATCCCGCGGTCGATCCGCTGGCCTCAACCAGCCGCATCCTGGATCCGCAGGTGGTGGGCGAGGAGCACTACAACGTTGCGCGTGGCGTGCAGAAGGTGCTGCAGCGCTACAAAGACCTGCAGGATATCATCTCCATTCTCGGCGTGGATGAACTGAGCGACGACGATAAGTTGACGGTGACGCGGGCGCGCAAGATCGAACGCCTCTTCTCGCAGCCGATGCGTGTGGCCGAAATCTTCACGGGCAAGCCAGGGGTCTATGTGCCGCTGGCTGACACGATTCGCAGCTTCCAGGAGATCCTGGAGGGCAAGCACGACAGTGTGCCCGAGCAGTACTTCTACATGGTAGGCGGCATTGATGAGGTGCTCAAGAAGTACGAGGAAGATAAGGCGAAGAACGCGTAGCGGGCGGTGGTGGGGCGCGGACGGTAGGGGCACGCGGGCGGTTGAAACCGCGCCTGGAGGCGTCCCGCCACAAAGCCCGCCTGCGCGGGCTGGGAGAACGAGGCAAGCGCGGGCTGGGGGGATTGGCGCACGGAGCATGAGGAGGGGAAGATTGTGGCACAGCGACCTACGCTGCATGTGATGATTGTGACCGCGCAGCGGACGGTGTTCGATGGGCAGGCCGAGCGCGTGCATGCCCCCGGCACCGAGGGGCAGATGGGCATTCTGCCGCGGCACGCCCCGCTGCTCACGACGCTGGCGGTGGGTGAATTGCGGGTGAAGCACATCAACGGTGAGGATGAGAGTTTCTTCATCGGCGGCGGCTTCCTCGAAGTCAACCACAACGAGGTGACGGTGCTGGCAGATGATGCTGAGCGCGCGGCCAGCATTGACGAGGCGCACGCGCAGGAGGCGCGGCGGCGGGCGCAGGCGCTGCTCGATAGCCGCGGCGAGGGTCTGGACGAAGCGGCGGTCGCCGCGGAACTCGAGCGCGCGGTGGGGCGCATCCGTGTCGTCGAATTGCAGCGCCGCCGCGGCGGACGCACGCGCCAGCCAGCGCCGGAGGATCTGGGCTCCTGAGCGCCGTTCGCCCGCTGCTTGACAGACGCGGCGACTGGCGGATACACTGCAATCTGGCCGACCAATCGCACCAGCCCCCGTCGTCTAGCGGCCTAGGACACCACCCTTTCAAGGTGAAGATCACGGGTTCGAATCCCGTCGGGGGTACCAGGTTTCATGCGGGTTCGCCGCAAGCACCTACTTCCCAAAGCGCGCGTTGACAACCATCCTGACAACTACTAGCGCACCTGTGCCCGGTGCTGCTCGCCGCTTTGCGTGCCTAACAACTGATTCATCGCCGCGGCGGCATCGCGCTGCATCATCGGCAGCACGTGATTGTAGGTGACTCTGGGTGGTAAGCGTGATCGTCACCGACGAATGCCCAAGCATCTCGCTCACGATTTTCGGGTGGATCCCTTCGATGAGCAACCGGGTGGCGGCCGTATGGCGTATATTGTAGGGGCGGATAGAGGTCACGCCAGCCGCCGTCACTCATCGAGCAAAGATCTGGCGGCGAACGTTTCTCACCTGGATCGCGCTACCGATCGTGTTGCATCGGTCGCAGGCAGAGGAATCATATCATGGACTTGGAAGCCCACTTCGAGTTTATCGAACCCAACCATATCCGTATTAAGGGCCATCGTGTGGCCATCGAGTCCATCTTGTGGAAGTATCTCGCCGGCGAGCCAGCAGAGGAGATCGCCCGCGAGTAGAATACGCTCCGGCGGGTGGATGTCTACGCGGCGATCACCTACTACCTCGAGCATACGGAACAGATGGATGCCTACCTGCGGCCCGTCGACCAGCTCATCGCCGAGGATATGGCCCGAAGCGACGCTCATCCCTCCCCCACTGTGCTGCGGTTGCGCAAACTGCGCGCAGAGCGGGCAGGAACACCATCTTGAGGGTCCGCTTATTGATCGATGAGAACCTCGCGCCAGATGATGTGCGTGCGCGGCCATGCACGCGGCCTGCGGTGGAAGTGCGCCGGGAGGGTCATACCGTGCGATTGCCGTATCTTCAGAGCGCATGGATCGAGGAGCGCAAAGTAACTGGCTAGCTGCTCTCTGAAGATCGTTCTGAGGGGAAAGCCGCCTTCTTCGCCGCGTTTGGCTTTACCCTTGCGCGGTGGCAGCTGCTCCGTGATGCCTTGCTGGCGCACGCCGCAGCGCATGAAGTAGCTCTTTTAGTGAGCAATGTCTATGGCGACAAGTACATCATTGAGGGGCCATTGCAGACACCAGATGGCAGAAATCCCAAGGTGCGCGCGGTCTGGATTGTCAACGTGGGGACTGACGTGCCCCGTCTCGTGACAGCCTAGGCGCAGGGGCGATAACGCGGACAAGGGAGCGGGGGAACACATAATGCATGAACATGATCGGGTGATTTTCACTGAAGATCTGCCAGAATACCAGCTTGCCGCTGGCGACGCCATCAGCTGGGGGAGACCAGCTGAGCCTTCTCCGCTTCGCTGAGGAACGCCACCGCGAGGGCATTGGCTTGCGCGCGACGAATCAGGGCGGGGCTGAGATGGGCAGCGGGTGCCGCGACGGTCAACTCGTGGGTGAGGGTGATGCCGCTGATGGCGGGATCATCGGTGTTGATGGTGGCCAGGAGTCCATGCGCGAGGTAGGTGGCCAGTGGATGCTGGGCATAGCTCGCGACGGTGCTGGTCTGCACATTGCTGGTGAGGCAGGACTCGATGCCGATGCGCTGCTCGGCGAGATAGTCAAGCAGGGCGGGATCTTCGCTGGCGCGCACCGCATGGCCCAGGCGCTCCGCGCCCAACTCACGCACCGCCTGCCACACACTGGTGGGGCCAGCAGACTCCCCGGCATGCACGGTGATATGCCAGCCGGCATCCCTGCCACGGCGGAAGTGGTCGCGGAAGAGACTGCCCGGCCAGCGGGCTTCGTCGCCCGCGATATCGAGCGCGACGAGCTTGTCGCGGTGGGCCAGCAGCGCCTCCAGTTCACGCGTCGCCGTCGCGGGGCCGAAGGTCCGGCTCATGATGCCGATCAGCTGCGTGCGCACGTGGAACTCGCGCTGACCGCGCGCGGCGCCATCCGCTACGGCCTCGACCACTGCCGCTGGGTCCAGAGCATGCGCCTGGGCCATGAA
>DASYGC010000411.1:0-4888 GCA_036000225.1 Ktedonobacterales bacterium
ACCGTAACATCTTCGTAGCGCTCAGTTGTGTATGATACCAACGAGCATCACCTGACCATCCGCAGCGTGCGAGCTCGATGTTGGATGGCCAGCGATCTGGTGGGGCTGTCCTGGCGACGGGAGCATTGGCGGCGACGTGGACCGGCAGATGGCCGGCGGTGTGCGGTGAACCGGGTGAGAAAGCGTCCACATATGGCTGATGTGCGATCTGGCTCTGCAGTTGCGCACGATGAGGCGGCAACATATCTCTCAGGGCGGTGGCTCGTCGTCGCACGGGTCGGTAGTGGCGTGCTGGCCGCGCTGGGATTCGCCGTCTTCGTCGCCGGCCTGCCCGTGTTCTACCTCCAGAGTCAGACGGTGCGCACCGATTGCGCGATCGCGGTGTGCGCTCCCGGCCAGCCTGTGCCCAGCACGGTGGAGGCGCTGGCGCGATTGCATATCTCGTTGGGCGCGTATGCGATGACGCGGCTGCTGCTGAGCGTGTTGGTGGCGCTGGTGTATTTCGCGGTGGCCGCGGTGCTGGCGTGGCGCCGGTCACGAGATTGGCTGGCGCTGCTGGTGGCGCTGCTGCTGGTAATGCAGGGCGCCTTCGCGACGACCAATGTGCTGGAGTCGGCTCAGTCGTTGTGGCAGATTTCCGCTCAACTGGTGGACTATCTGAACTACGTGCTGCTGGTGGTGGTCTTCTCGCTGTTTCCCACCGGGCGCCTGGTCCCGCGCTGGGCGGGCGGGCTGGTGGTGGTGATGGCGCTCATCCAGTTGGGAGATTTCTATCCCGCGATCACCATCACCTGGGGCAACCAGTTCCAGTTGGTCGTGATTGGGGTCCTCCTTGGCCTCGTCGTCGCGCAGATCTATCGCTACCGGCGCGACGCCAATCCGGTGCGGCGCTTGCAGACAAAGTGGGTGTTCTACGCCGTGGCGCTGGTGTCGGTGGTGGAGGTGATGTTGAGCCTCCCCTACCTGTTCCTGCCGGCGCTCACGCAGACGGGTTCGCTCTACGACCTGTTCGACGTCATGCTCGGCTTCTTCATCCCGGTGATCATTCCCCTCGCGTTTGGGATCGCGATTCTGCGCTACCGGTTATGGGACATTGAGATCATCATTCGCCGCACGCTGATCTATGGGTCGCTGACGGCAATTCTGGCGGGCATCTACGCCGGCGCGGTCTTCGGCGCGCAGGCGCTGACGGTGCTTCTCACGGGACGAGGTGGGCAGCAGCCAGTCGTGGTGGTGGCGACCACCCTGCTGATCTGGGCGCTCTTCGAGCCGCTGCGTCGGCGCATTCAGGCGTTCATCGATCAGCGCTTCTACCGGCCCAAATACGATGCGGCACGGACGTTGGCGGCATTTGGGCAGACACTGCGGGCCGAGCTCGATCTGAGCCAACTGAGCGAGCGCCTGGTGGCGGTGGTGGAGGAGACGATGCAGCCGGCGCAGGTTTCGCTGTGGCTGCGCCCGCCGCGGCGCGAAGGGCAACCGGCAGAGCAGCGGGAACCAATGGCTGGCGTGCGGCAGGTGGAAGGCGAGGGGTGAGATGCGGCCGTGCAGCAGCAGCGCCAGCGGCAGATCGCGCGGAGGACGCGGCTCGCGGTCAAGGGGCATTGCAACACTGAGGGGTGTCTCCGCTGTGGTGGTCGCCTACCTGGCGCATGTGCCACCAGATCTACCAGCGCGGTGACGCGGCACGGCGTGCTGCGCTTGCTCCATCCGGCTATCCGCCTTGACGCTTCCCTGCCCCCACTCCTATACTGGCCGCACGCCACACTATTTAGCCGCTATTGCGGCAGATTTGTTCGTGCGGCAGGCGCGGGTGTAGGCGCGGGCGGGGACGCGGGCGGTTGAAACCGCGGGCGGTTGAAACCGCGCCTAAGGGCGTGCCGCCACGAAGCCCGCCTGCGCGGGCTGCAGAGAGAGGTGGTATCACTTTCATCCTCTCTGCGGTCTACGCAGGCAGACTTTGCGGTGGAATACCCTTAGGTGCGGTTTCAACCGCTGGCACACCGCGACTATGCGGCAAGATTTGGTGATTTCACTGGATACACAGCGGTCGCAGGTAGATGGTGATCTGGGCTGTCTTTGTGCGGTTCAAGTTGTCGGTGCCGGTGAGGGTGATGGTGTGCTTGGTTGCCGGTGCGCAGTTGCCCTGGGTTTGCACCGTCAGGGTCGCGGTGAGATCGGCGCCGGAGCCCAGGGACCCAACCAGCGCGTCCGACCAGGAGAAGGCCATACCTGGCGAACCGGAGGCCACCAGTTCAACATCTTGGGTCGTCGCGGTGTCTGGCACGGTGATGTAGCTGCCATCGGCGGGCGCGGAGATGGTGACGAAGGCGGATGGGGGCGCGGGATCAACCGTGATGGTGATGCTGGTGCTGGCGCTGGTGCCGACCGCGTCGGTGCCTTTCAGCGTGATCGTGTGATTGCCAGTGGTGGCGAAGTTGTCGGTGAGATTCGTGCCGTTGCCCATCCAGTTGCCGTTCTCCGACCAGCTCAGATCATTCCAGGGCAGGCTGGTGCCCGTGTCGGTATCGTTGCCCGTGCCGTCGAAGACCACGTCGGTGCCGGCGTAGACGTGCGCTCCGTTGGCGGGCCGCGTGATCTGCACCTGGGGCGTTGCCGGGTCGTGGATATCGAAGCGGAGGAACTTCACGTCTTGAAGCACTGAGTTGCTGCCAATGGCGAAGAGCTTGACATCGAAGAAGGCGCTGTTGCCGGTACTGGGCGCATTGAATTTGCCGGCGATGAAGCCGCTCAGGGAGTAGGGTGGCACGGTCGTGGTGTGGGGCTGGCCGATCAATCCGGCACCGAAGGATGGTCCCGAGAGCTCGGCGACGCTGGTGAAGGTGAGCGGTAGATTGGTGACATTGGCGATGCGGTACTGGTAGTACACGGGCGCGGGGCGGATCAGGGGATATCCCAAAGTGCCCGTCCCCAGGGACAGCCCATGGTTATAGGGATTGTTGAGGTAGTAGCCATAGGGATGGGAGCTGGAACCATCCCATTGTAGGTCGGTCGGCAGGCCGAGGCTGTCGTTGGAGGCGACGCCCGCGAGACTGAGGTTGCCCTGGGTGATGACAATACTGCCACGCCGCAGCGTCTCCGGCCGGATGGGATAGCCATAGGCCACGGCGGTCAAGACATCATGGACCGCATACGGCTGGCCCTGGTCATTCTTGCGCGTGCCACTGGCAGATGCCTGGAAGGCCGTCCAGGACGAGTGGGTGGCGATCGAGCCATTGCTGTCGTGGTAATAGAGGTTGGTGCCATCCACCCCGACGATCACCAGCGAATGCTGCCACATATCAACGGCCATCATCAGCGGCTTGCGCTCGCCGAGGCCGAAGAAGCCCGTGTTAACCAGAATGACGTAGGTCTCGAAGTCGTTGAAGTTGCCACTGGCGCCCTGGATGGGGTCGGTGATGACGAAATCATCGTCCCAGAGATAGGCCAGATAGCCCGTGCCACTGGCACTGTTGATATAGGGGATGCCGATAGTATCCAGCTCGTGGTAATTCGCCCAGTCGCTGGCAGCCTGATGATTCTGCGCCGCGATCTGCCAGTTCGCCAGCGCGGTGTCCGAGCCGAACGTGGCATTGAGCGGATCGCCCGTGGTGGGCGCGAGGTCGTAATAGCGCAGCATCTCGGTGAGCGAGGTGGGGACACACCAGCCGAGGCCACTCTGGTGGTAAAAGGGAACCTGCAAGATCGTTTGCTCGTGTGGCTGTGGGGCTGGCAGTGCGGGGACCACAACCGCCCACATGCTGCTGTTGAGGGTGGAGTAGCTGTAGCTCACGGCGGTGTTGCCCGTGAAGGCGAAGGTGTCGAGGTTCGGGCCGCGGTTGGCGCTGGCGATCCCGGCGGCGATGGCGGCGACATGCGGCAGGTGGCCGCCGCTGGCGAGCTTGCCGCCGCCGGTAGTGGAGTGGTGCAGCCGGATGGCCTGCGGCAGACTGGGATCTCTTTCGGCGACGATCAGGTCCAGAGCATTGCCGCTCGCGGTGGAGCCCGGCGCGATGCTCAGGGTCGCGGGGGACGTGAAGGCTACTGCCTTCCCAGCGGCGTCCTTGGTATCCACGGAGAAGGCATCCGACACATAGCGCAAGGGGTCGTCTTTCACGTGCGGGGGCTGACCGGTATCGCTCAGGGTGACGGTGGCGTCGGCGGCGAGCGCGTTGGGGGGAATGGTCAGGGTGGCGCCATTGGGGTGCTTGAGGGTCCCGCCCGTGGCCGCTTTGATGTGCGCCGAGACGCTCGAAGCACGCGGCTGTACCACGGTAATTGGCGTACCACAGGCCAGGATGACCACGGTCAAACTCAGCATGACGAGGCGGAGCCGCACGCTCTGACGGGACGCGATCGGATGTCGCATGGATGCCACCTTCCACGAGGGCGCGCATCCATGCACTGGCACGGGGCGCCTACCTGACACTATTCACCTGGGCATCAGTGTGCCTGAACGCGGGCAAAGGCACCAGCGAGAATACATAGGAGTGCGCATAAGAGTGCTCGTAATGTTGCGCGGTGGGAGGGGGCAGGCGGCATAGTTCAGCGTATACACCCGACACCGACCGCCGTCTATCAGCGGGAAGGCGTCAGCGACACCGCGAAGACCAGAGAAACAACGGAAACAGAGGACCGCTAACATGGCGCTGCCAATGGTGGTGACGATCTTGGTCGCGCTTGCCCTGCTGGTTGGCGGCGTGGGGCTGTTGCTTAAAGGGGCGGATTGGTTTACCGATGGGGCAACCGATCTGGCGCGGGCGCTGAGCGCCGTCTTGCTGGTGGGATACCTCGGCTATCTCGTCGCCGTGTTGTGGTGGGGATGATGGCAGGCGGCATGTAGCTGGCGGAAAGTCGGGGCGCCACGTGCGCGCCTAGGTGACTGGTC
>DASYGC010000412.1:0-8560 GCA_036000225.1 Ktedonobacterales bacterium
GTGGAATAACGCAAATCGCGTGAGATGCCCCGCGTCATCACCCACTCAGCCCTCATCGCCCCCGGCATCACTCATCCCGTTCGCCCTGCCTGGTCCCCCATCCGCCCTCTGCTCATCTGGCTTGTCGTAGCCGTACGGCAATTGATGCGTCACCACCAGGTACATCAGCTCCATGAAATTGTCGAACATGTCCCGTTCTTCCGCGGTGGCCGTCTCGGAATGCACCACGCGCACGGTCGCCGGATCGGCGTGCCGGATGGGAGCATTCTCGATGCCTTGCGCCAGAATCTCCTCATCCGTCTGGTTGCCATTGGTGGCGAACAGCACCAGCCAGCCATCGGGCGTGCGCGCCACCGCGTAATGCCAGAAGAAGTTCATGAGAGACTCTCCCGCTCGAGCACACATACACGTGGCACGTCGCGTCCGGCGTGATGCGGGCATCATACCGCGTCTGGCCAGCCTTCTGTACGCGCTGCCGGAGTTCGTCGTGCCCCTGCTCCTACCGTAGGCCCCTCTCCTTCTCTGGATCTCACGGCGCCGTGCCGGGTGGAGTGAGCGCAAGGCGCTCTGAGAACCAACACGCAACCCAGCGCCCGCGCAGCCCACTGGATACGCGGGCGCTGTCTTGACATGCGGGCCGCGATCTACGCGAACTGCGCCACTTCGGTCGAGCCATCCAGCGCCGTGGTCGAGGACGCCCCGCCCGCGATCACCTGCGCCACCTCGTCGAAATAGCCTGTGCCCACCTCGCGCTGGTGGCGTGTCGCGCTGTAGCCATCGGCCTCCGCCGCGAACTCCGCCTGCTGCAGCTCCGAGTACGCCGCCATGCCGCGGTCGCGGTAGCGCAGCGCCAGGTCGAACATGCCATAGTTGAGCGCGTGGAAGCCCGCCAGCGTGACGAACTGGAACTTGTAGCCCATTTCGCCAAGTTGCCGCTGGAAGCTCGCAATCGTCGCGTCGGGCAGTTTCTTCTTCCAGTTGAACGACGGCGAGCAGTTGTAGGCCAGCAGTTTGCCGGGATGGCGCTTGTGCACCGACTGTGCGAAGCGCGCCGCCTCATCCAGATTCGGCTCCGACGTCTCGCACCAGATCAGATCGGCGTACGGCGCGTATGCGATGCCGCGGGCGATGGCGGCATCCAGTCCGCCGCGCATGCGGTAGAACCCCTCGCCCGTGCGGTCGCCGGACAGGAACGGCTGATCGCGCGGATCGACATCGCTGGTGATGAGATGCGCGCCGTTGGCATCCGTACGCGCCACCACAATCGTTGGCGTACCCAGCACATCGGCCGCCAGCCGCGCCGAGACCAGGTTGCGAATGGCGTTTTGCGTCGGAATCAGCACTTTGCCGCCCATGTGGCCGCACTTCTTTTCCGATGCCAGCTGATCCTCGAAATGCACGCCCGCCGCGCCCGCCTCGATCATGGACTTCATCAGCTCGAACACATTCAGTGGTCCGCCGAAGCCTGCTTCCGCGTCGGCGACGATCGGCGCGAACCAGTGGATGTCGTGCTTGCCCTCAGCATGGTGAATCTGGTCAGCGCGCTGCAGCGCCTGGTTGATACGCTGCACCACATGTGGCACACTATTGGAGGGATACAGGCTCTGATCGGGATACATCTGGCCCGACAGGTTCGCATCGGCCGCCACCTGCCAGCCGCTCAGATAGATCGCCTTCAGTCCTGCCTTGACCTGCTGCACGGCCTGGTTGCCTGTCAGAGCGCCCAGCGCCGGCACATACGCCTCCATGTGCAGCAGCCGCCAGAGCCGTTCCGCACCCAGCCGTGCCAGCGTATGCTCGATGCGCACCGATCCCCGCAGCCGCAATACGTCGTCCGCGGAATACGGGCGCGTCACCCCGCTCCATCGCGGGTCTTTGCGCCAGTTCGTCGCCAGCTGCTTCGCCTCATTGGTCGTGTGCTCGCTCATCGTGTTAACTCCCTTGTTCTCAGCACCATCAGCAGTGCTGCCGCCCGGCACCCCATCGTGCCGGTCTTGCCGCGCACCCGCGGCCCTGTGCTCTCGCATCGCGCTGGACGCGGGTCTACCTCAGCGCACCCGCATGTCGCGTCGCTACACCACGAAGTCCGTCTCCGTGGCAGCCGCCGGTAGCGGCGCGATCGGCTAGCGGGGGATCCCGTGGGCACCAGCGGCAGCCCCCTGTCGGCCATGATCGACTATTGAGCACATAATGTGCCACACCAAGAAATTTGACGTGTCATAAAGAATCTATTATACTGGTACACGACCGTTCGCTCTCAGCGCGGCAATTACCTGGCTTTTGCGCCATCGGCGTGCCAGCTGACCAACCCCAAAGGTGAATATGAGTTTCTTTGCCGATCCATAAAGGTGACCTTATGGACGCACCCCAGTTGAATCTGCACCAGCTCTACATCTTCCACGCGGTGGCCGAGCAGCACAGCTTTTCGCGCGCCGCCGAGACACTCTTTCTCAGCCAGCCCGGCGTCTCGCTCCAGGTCAAGGCACTGGAACGCAGCGTCGGCATGCGCCTGTTCGAGAAGTCGGGCCGCACCCTGCGTCTGACCCCCGCGGGCGAGGAGTTGTACGCCTACAGCGAGAAGATCTTCGCGCTGCTGAGCGAGACCCAGCTGGTCATGGAAGAGCTGCATGGCGCCCGTCGCGGCGCCATCAAGGTCGCGGCGAGCACGACGGCGGGTATCTATGTCGTGCCGGCGGTGCTGGGCGCGTTTCACCGGCGCAATCCCGCCATCAAGCTGACGCTCGATGTCGTAAACCGTTTCACCGTCCAGGAGCATCTGCTCAACGACGAGATTGACCTCGCGGTGATGGGCTTGATCGAGGATGCCCACGATCTCGAAGTGGCGAAGTTCGTGCCCAACCAGTTGGTGGTGATCGCACCACCCGGCCATCCGCTGGCGCGACGCCAGCGGATTCCGCTGGCCGAGCTGGCCGGCGAGCTCTTCCTATTGCGCGAGAAAGGCTCTGGCACCCGCACCGACATCGAGCACATCTTCGCGCGGGCGGAGGCGCCGCTGAAAGTC
The DNA here is from genome assembly GCA_036000225.1 of Ktedonobacterales bacterium. Classification (GTDB taxonomy): domain Bacteria; phylum Chloroflexota; class Ktedonobacteria; order Ktedonobacterales; family JADMIN01; genus DASYGC01. The sequence goes on from DASYGC010000412.1 coordinate 3,023, forward strand.
GGCATGGAGCTACGCAGCAGCGGCGCGATCAAACAGGCGGTCGCCGCCGATCTGGGCATCAGCGTGATGCCGCGCAGCGCCATCGAACTGGAGTTGCTCACCGAACGCGTGGTCATCCTGGATGTCGCCGGCTTTCCGATCCAACGCCACTGGTCGCTGGCCCGGCGCAAGGGCCGCCACCTTTCGTCCGCCGCCTATGCGCTCTGGCTGTTCCTCCAGGCGTATCGCGACGAAGCGGCGCGCGCCGCGAGTGGGTGAGACTGGGTGATCACCATCATACCGGTCGCGCCTCTGGCAGCTCTTTCACCGCGTGCGGTATGATGCGCGCACGTGAGCAGCGTCGGGCACAGCAGCTCGACGCTCGTATCAGATGGGTATTCAGTTGGAGGAGTGGGTATGAAGAAGGCTCTGCGACCGTGGTTCTATCCTGAAGTCATCCTCGGCGCCATCACCGGTGTCCTGTTCGTGGTAACGCTGCTCAACCGTGCCTGGATCGAGATCGCCTTTAGCGTCGATCCCGACGGGGGCAGCGGCCTGCTTGAGTGGGCGATCGTCGCTGGACTGCTGGTCGCCACCGCCGTCCTCTTCGCGCTGGCGCGCTATGAATGGCGCCGCGCTTCCGCCGTGGCCGCGTAAAAGCGCATCCACACCGCCTGCTCGCGACACGCCCGAATCCGCATGGATTCGGGCGTTCGTGTGCCGTTGAGCGGTGCCACCCGCGCCTTTCTGGGTGGAGGCCGCCCGCCAGTCCTCCGTTAGGCTGCCCAAGTGGACATAGGCATTTTGCCCATTTACTGCCTGTTGCCTCGCTCTATACACTATGGCGCGCCCAAGTTCCGCGCACCGCGTGCGCTGGCTCGCGGCCCCCAGTCTAGCCGTCCCCTGTCCACGCGGAATACTCTCCCCCGTCAGGTGTCGTCGTCGGGCAGCTGTCCGGCGGCTAGTTGAGCGATTGCTTCCCCTCGCGACACCCGTAGCACGACCCCATTCACAGCGCCAGTATGCTCATCGCGGTCTGGCACGGACGCGGACTTCGCGGCGCGTCTGGCGCTGTGCGGCGATCAATGGCAGGCGGACCACGAAGTGCGTCCTCTGGAGTGCGAGCGGGCAGATGCCCGGGGTTTTCGAGTGCGTCTCCATAATGTTTCCGCTGCGCCCGCCGCTGAATGGGCGCGCGGACGGCCCTCCAGTATCCCTGGACGAGAGGAGTATCAGGTGCGCGGAAAACACATCAAGATCGTTACCGTGGCGTTGTCGTCGCTGCTCGTCATGCTATTCAGCACGATGAGCGCCGGCAGCGCGTTTGCGCATCCGGCCGGCGCGGCAGCGGCCACCACCAACTACACCGGCAAAGCCGGTACCGTCACGCGGGTCACGACCGCACCGCGCGCCAACGGCGCCGCGGCGACGCACCAGCCACGGGTCATTCCGTACCGTACCCCTGGCAGTGGCGTCACCCCGGCTTCAGGTCGCGGGGCGCCAAACGTCACCGGCACGCCACTCACCGCCGAAGGCGGATTGCTGCACAACTTCAATGGGCTCAGCGACGCTGACCAGTCAGCGGCCCAGGCGAATCCGCCGGCCGAGGTCACGCCGCCAGATCAGGGGCTTTGCACCGGGTTCGATGTGTCACGCAAGGGCCATCCCCAGGTCGTCTGGGAGGCGGTCAACAGCGCCGTGGCCGAGTATACGACCGGTGGCAAGCTGCTGGCCGGCCCCTTCAGCTTCGCAACCTTCTTTGACCCCAATGCCTTCAGCGATCCCCGCTGCTTCTACGACATGCAGGCCCACACCTTCTTCTTCACCGTGATCAGCTGTGTCACCTGTGGCCCCCCTGGCACCGCCGATTCCAAAAACGATATCGTGGTGCTCAACGCGCACGGGCGCGCGCTGTACCAAGTCGATTCGTCGCTGGGGGGCACATGCTTTGGCGACCAGCCCAAGACCGGCTATGATTCCCACGCCTTGTATGTCTCTACCGACCAGTTCTGCGGTCCTTCCGGCAACACCTACCTGGGTGAGCTCTTAATTGGCCTCTCCAAGCCACAGCTCGTGGCGGAAGCCGCCACAGTGAGTCAGGTGTCGTTCGGGCCGCTGAGCATCGCAAGCATTCCCGTTCTGGGGCTGGAGCCGGCCTTTGGCGACGACAGCGGCATCGAGTATCTGCTCAACTCCTTCCCCTTCGACCAGTTCGGCAACAACAACTCGGTCTCCAACCAGCTCGGCTTCTGGAAAGTCACCGGCGACCAGAATATCACTACCGCGACGCTGAGCGGACAGATCATTGGCAGCGAGACCTACGCCTTCCCGGTCCCCGCGGCCAGCACCGGCACGGGCGCGGTCACCTGTGTGCCCTTCGTCGTCACGGTGGACTGCCCGGGTGGTATTCTAGTGCAATCGGAGGCCTTCCTCAACCCGGATGACGACCGCATGCTGCAGATCCAGCTCGTCAACGATGAGCAACATGGCTTGCAGCTCTACGCCTCGCTCTCGACGGCGCTGACTGTCGGCAGCGATCCCTCGAACCGTGATGGCGCCGCCTGGTTCGTTCTCGATCCAACGCACGCGACGATCACCGACCAGGGCTATATCGCCGTCGCGGGCGCTTACCTGCTTTACCCCTCAATCCTGCATACCAACGAGGGCACAACGGCACTGGCCTTCACGCTCACCAGCACGACGATCAACCCGAGCGCGGCCTTCGTCGTGCGCAAGTCAACGAGTTCCGTCTTTGGCCCGGTGATGCCGGTTGCCCTGGGGACCTCGCCACATGTCAGCTTCGCCGGCCCGCTTGTCGGCCGGACCCGCTGGGGTGATTACTCCGCGTTGGAACTCGATCCCAATGGCGTCGACATCTGGAGCGCGACCGAGTATATTCCACCGAAGGCCCATCAGGATCCCGTTGACAACTGGGGCACCCGCATTTGGGATGTGATGGGCGATCATTAAGCCTCGCTTCGTGAATCGCGACGCATCCGGCGCGTCGCATTGATGGGGAGGGAGATGCTGATCTCCCTTCTCCCGCGATATCGGTAGACGTCCCGCCGCCCGCACGCGCCCGCGTGTTGGCGGCGGGACGTCTGTCCGCTCGGCTCGGCGGGCCAGATTCCCAACCAGGAGTCCGGCCCGCATTGCGCAGGACGCCACGCATTCAGTGAGGAGTCGGCCTGGCGCCACGCGCGTTGCCGCTCTTGCTGCCGCTGGCATCGCGTGCTCAGCGAGCTGGAGCATGCCCATATGCAGACATCAATACTGCCCGAACGGGCATAGGCATTTTGCCTATATACTGACGGTTAGCTTACCCCTTATACTATGGCGCGCGACTGGTTTACGCGCCGCATGCGGATGCCACCGACGTGTGGTGAGCCATGCTCGCTCCACGTGGCCACCGGTCCGCCGTCAAGAGTCGGTCCTCCTGTGTCCTCCCTGACGACGTGTCGAGCACTCCACCTCGTGGCGCGTATATCGGCACGACGCGACCCCTCTCACCCAGCCCACTATCTTCTCACGTTGCCCTGGCGGGCGACAGGTGCCGCACGGCGCGCTCCCTGGCGCGTCGTCGTAGATCGCGGAGTGCGGACAGCGGAGTGCGGACAACGGAGTGCGCACAGGCGGCTGCCTGTGGTGTAGTGCGGTTCCTGGAGGGTTTCCGCTGCGCCCGCGATTTGGGATGGGTGTGCGGTGGTGCCTCAGCATTCCTGGATGATAGGAGATTCAGGTGCACGGAAGACAGATCAAGGTCATCGCGGTCGCGTTGTCGTCAATCATGGCATTGGTGATGAGCTCCGTCGGCGCCGGCAGTGCGTTTGCGCACCCGGCGGCTGCCGCGTCAATACCAGTCTCGGCACACGCCGCTGGTTCCCAGACCATCGCCAGCCATACCGCGAACATCTCCGCGTTGCCCACCGCCACGGCCAGCCAGCTTGCGGTGGGCCGCCGCCAACTGCCAGCCATGACGGGCCGAAGCGCGTCGGCTTTTGCGGCTGCCAAGGCGAATGCCACCCACAACAAGAACGCCCCCAACGTCAGGCCCACCGCCACGCCAGTTGCCAGCGCGCCAGCGTCGAGTGCCACCGGTGGCTTCCAGGGGATGGCCGACTCGGCCACCATCTGCCCGTATTTTGGCGGTTGCCAGCCGCCCGACATGGCGCTGGCCACCTCGCCGCACTTCGTGCTGCAGGGTGTCAACACCTCGTACGCGGTGTACACGACCTCCGGCACGCTCGTGCACGGCCCGATCAACGATCAGGCGTGGTACGGCGTGCCCAACCCGCCCAACAACTGTGATCCGGCGGGGCCGTTCCTGAGCGACCCGCGGGCGTTCTATGACCCCAATTCCGGGCTATTCTGGACCGCGACACTGCAGGTCGAGAGCGCCGCGTTTGGCGTTGGCGTCAACTGCCCGAATCAGTCCACCTACTGGATCGCCAATCTCAACGTGTCGACGGGAGTGATGCATGTCTATGCGTTTGACATGACGCTGGGCGGCACGGTCAACGCGGGAGCCGACTACACGCAGTTTGGCTTCAGCAAAAATGTCATCTCCTTTACCGGCAACATGTTCGACTTCACCACCGGCAACTACGACTTCGCCGAAGCGCTCTTTGCCGACAAGCACCGGATGGAAAAAGGTCTGAGCGTCACCGCCAATGCCTTTACCATGCTCACGGTAGGTAGTGTCCTGGTCGATACCGTTCAACCGGTGGAGACCGAGACCACGCCGCTGCACGATCCCGGTGTTGAGTACCTGGTGAATTCGTTCAACATGAACGGCGATCCCTTCGGCGACGACTGCCTCTTCACCGCCTGCCATGGCTTCACCGTCTGGGCCTATGATCCCTCCGCCAACGCGCTCACCGGCACGCTCGCGGACAACACGTTCTCGCCGCCGGCCGACAACTATGTCGTCCCGCCCAACGCCGATCAGCCGACGTGCACGCAGTGCGTCGAGACGATCGACACGCGCATCACCGGCACCCCAGTCTACAGTGTCGGCGCGGGGGGCAACGGGCTGATCTCGTTCTCGGTGAACACGGGCGCCAACAACAACATTTCCCACACGGTGCCGTCCATTCTCTGGGGCCAGATTCAGCCCGCGCTCAGCGGCGGAACGATCTTCTTCGCGGGCATCTACCAGGCCGGTTATCTGGTCTTCGCCGGCGATCAGGATGCCTCGTTCGGCGCGATGATGCAGGACAATCACGGGCGACTGGTAATGGTCTTCGACACCATGAGCGCCTCGCTGAACCCCAGCATCATGGTGACCCAGCGTCTGGCTTCCGACGCGCTGGGCTCGCTGCGCGCGCCGCGGTTTGTCTTCAAGGGCACCGTCGCGACGTTCGACTCCCGCTGGGGCGACTTTGAGGCCGCCTCCTATGATGGCTTCTCCACCAACCACATCTGGGTCGCGTCCCAGTACTCGATTGGCGACTGGGCCACGTTCATCGAACGGGTCTGAGCGTACGATTCGCGCCTGATGGCGCCTCCGCCGCGCATGTGGGGGAAAGTCCCACATGCGCTAGCGGCAGCGGCCTCCCG
>DASYGC010000413.1:0-1953 GCA_036000225.1 Ktedonobacterales bacterium
ACGCCGCGCACCCGCCCGAGATAGGCGGCCAGAGCCACGCGCAACGCGGCAGGGCCACGGGGGTCGCCGTAGCCGAGCGCCGCGTCGGGCGCCTCACGAAGCGCCGCGCGGACCGAGGCGATCCACTCGCCGCGGGGAAACAGGCTGAGATCCGGCACGCCGGGACGGAAGTTGTAGCGTGGGCGAACGGTCTCGCCTCCCGAGGGTTCCCTGACAGGTGCGGGCTCCGCGTGTGAGGCCACGCGAGTGGCCGAGCCGGGGCGCGCCTCCAGGTACCCTTCGGCCACGAGTTGGGCACATGCCTCTACCGCGACTCCGCGCGAGATCCCAAGGTCGCTCGCCAGGAGCCGCGTGGAGGGGAGCGTCGTGCCGGGGGCCAGCGTACCCGCGCGGACTGCCAGGCGAAGCCGCTCCTCCAGTTGTGCGCGCAACGGCCGTCCAGGTGCCCGATCGAGCGGCAGCAAGATCTCCGGTGCCGAAGTGGTCCCCTTTTTTCCCATCAGACTGGAGCTTACCACTGGTCCAGCGCGATTGTACAGTGTATTCATATCCGCAGACAGGGTCATTTCATTCTCGGAAAGGGAGGGCGACAGGGCGCTATGCTGATGTTCTAACCAGAGTCAATGGAGAGAAAGGTCAGCACATGCACCCCTGTCGTCCGCTGCTTGATGTTATCGCAACGATTCCCGACGTGCGTGATCGGCGTGGGAAGCGGCATCCCCTGGCTGGGGTGCTCGCGCTCGGCTGCGTGGCGACGCTGTGCGGCGCGCGGAGTTACAGCGCCGTGGCAGAATGGGGGCACATCTATAGAGAAGTAGACCCGGCGCTGCTGCGCAGTCTGGGCTTGAGCCGGCACGGACCACCGAGCAGCGCCACGATTCATCGCATCTTTCGGCGGATCGACGTGGACGCCCTGGAATGGGCGCTGGGCCACTGGGCGCAGGAGGTGCTGGCGGCGGTGCCGGCACCCGAGGGGCAGCTGGAAGGGATAGCCATGGATGGGAAGACCGTACGCGGCACCCGCACGGACACCATGCCGGGACTGCACCTGCTCTCGGCGGTGAGCCATCGTCTGGGGTTGACGCTGGGGCAGATCCCCGTGGGCGAGAAGACCAACGAGATCCCGCTGGCGCACACGCTGCTCGCCGGGCTGCTGCTGGAGGGGCGGGTGCTGACCATGGACGCGCTGCTGACCCAGCGCGCCATCGCCCAGGACATCGTGCAGCACGGCGGCGACTACGTGATGGTGGTCAAGGACAACCAGCCCACCTTGCGGGCGGACATCGCGCTGCTCTTCGCGACGCCGGGTGACGCAGCCGCCACCATGACCCAAACCTGTAGCACGGATCAGGCGCACGACCGCCGGGAACGGCGCACCCTGCAGGCCAGTACCGCCCTCACCAGCTACTTGGACTGGCCCGGCCTGGCGCAGGTCTTCCGCCTCGAACGACGGATTGTGGACACCCGCACGGGCGAGGTCTCCCTGGAGGTGGTCTACGGCCTGACCAGCCTGGCAGCCGCCCGCGCCGACGCCAAAGCGGTGCTTCGCTTGCTGCGCGACCACTGGACCATCGAGAATCGCTGCCATTGGGTCCGGGATGTGACCTACGACGAGGACCGCTCCCAGGCTCGCACTGGCGCCATCCCCCAGGTCATGGCGGCGCTGCGCAACCTGGCCATCAGCCTCCTCCGCCTCGCTGGCTTCACCGCCATCGCCCCAGCCACGCGCCGCCTCGCCGCTCTCCCCTGGCAAGCCCTTGCCCTCATCGGCTGCTCCCGAGAATGAAATGACCCTGCGGCCTGAACGGCCCTCGGCGGCGGCGACACGAGCCACCCGGCAGATGGCCGATCCGAGGGACGCGAACCGGAGGAGCGCCACGACGATGGGACCCCACCACAGGACGCGAATGGGCTATTCCCTCTTCTCGTCCACGGCACTGGCTCCCTGGGCGG
>DASYGC010000414.1:0-8229 GCA_036000225.1 Ktedonobacterales bacterium
CGGCCTCCCGCTTCCACCCCTCAAGCAGCCAAAGCACATGGAAATTCCACAGCAAGAAAAACTGCAGCACCGGGAAGAAGAGCGATAGCCGCAAGTCAGCATAGCGCATGATGCGCGCCAGTTGTCGCATGCGCGATGCGGCACGTCCGCCACCCTCCGCCAGTGTCTGCTGTACGCTCCGCAGTGTGAGCGCCGCGAATTCCTGGTCAGCGAGAAAGGCAAACACGTCAGCATAGGGCTGAAAGGCACTTTGCCGTGAGGAGACACGTTCCAACAATGCTTCGACCTGCTTGCCCGCCACCCATGACAGCAGCAGGTTGCCCGCCGCGAACACCAACCAGATGGGGAAGGGTAGCCAACCCGCCACCTGAGCAACAATGCCGGCGATCGTCAGAACTGGCAAGATCCGGCTCAGCCACACCAGGACCGGCAGCCGTGTCAGCCAACCATCGCTTTCACACCACCGCAGAAAAGGCTCATAGGTCGGCTGGAGCAGGCTGATCGTGCGCGCGTGCGCCGCCATTTCGTCGCGCACGTCGACTGCCGGGATCAACTCTTTGACGGCGGCCTGCCGCAGAGCGATTGTCTCGGGCGTGGCGGGCTCGAGCAACCAACTCTGGAGGGTGGATTGGCCGCCAGGGGTGTTCGCCGTGCCAAGCAGATGGAGCAATGAGGCGTGTCCCAGCAGATCCAGATCACCCGCATAGGGGTGATTCTGTACTGCATCGACGGCCACAGATGGCTCGCGCAACGGCAGCGCCGTCCAATCGCGCCGCAAACGCAGCGGACCTTCGGTGTTGATGGCGTACAGCGTCGCCGCGTGATCTCGCAAGCGGAGCAGACCGCCCTGGCGCACCGCGTTGACCACCAGTACGACGAGGCACACAGGCGCCGCTAGAAGCAGCAGTGGCACTCCGCCCAGGAGTCCCAGCAGCAGCGATCCGACGACCGCCGCGCCGAACATGAAGATGCGCTGGCCATAGCGCTCGCGCTGGGCCTCGAAGCGATCACGTTCGGCGGCAAACCGGGCGCACCGCTCCTGATACGCGTCCTCTGGCGTGTCCATGGATATATCCATCAGAGCGTCCGTCTCCCGCGACGCGCCGTTCGCGTGGGCGGCGTCCTTGTTCATCGGCATCTCCCAACGCGCTGATCGCACAAGCCAGAACCGGCCTCAAGTGATGCGCGAGCCGCCGCACAGCGAGCGCGCCAGCCTGGTATGAATCTGGTTAAGATGTTCGAGGGCACGCAATGCCGCGGAAGTTGCTGTCAACGCGCATTGCAAAGCTTGGACAATTGGACATGGTTGCTCTCCCGTGCTACGGTACGCGTATATGTTACGCCTCAGGTCGATGGTATGCCATGATCCTTATGCTGGGAGGTAGGCATATGAGGAACGCGAACCCAACCTCTCGTGGTACGCCACAACACCAGGCGCTGTTGCGTGGCGTCGTGGCTCATTATAGAAGCGATCACCGAATCCTCTCCGTCGCCGTCTTCGGCTCGCTGGGCCGCGATGACTGGGATCGCTTTTCCGACCTCGATCTCGATGTGGTCATCGCTGATGGCCTTCAGTTCGACACCGTGAGCGCGGTACGCGTTCTGTGCGACGCGCTCGTAGCCATCGGCGAGCATGCGGCGCTAATTCTGCCGCAAGGCGCAGAGGCGGCGGATGTCGTCTTTGCCTCGCTCAATCACCTCTCGATCCGCTACCACCCGCTGGCCACCACCAGCCCCAATATCGTCGATAGTCTCGTCGTCCTCGGCGGGCCGCTGAACACCGCGAGTATCGTCGCGGCGGGTCGGGCGAACCGTCAGGACACGACCCTACCGCTCGATGAGTTGCTCGACATGTGTGTACGCCGCGGCCTGAACGTGGACATCAACCTGCAGCGCGGTCATCTCTGGCGCGCTATCGCTGAACTGCAATCGATGCGTGAGTTGGTCATCGAGCTCTTCGGCGCCGCGCGCGGTGGCACGCGTGCCCTCATCACCTGGCAGGTCGAGGCCAGCACTGACCTGCAAGCAGCCCTTGGGCACACGCTACCCGAGTATTCCACGCGCTCGATCCAGGCGGCACTTGCGCGGATGTTCGAGTTGCTGGAACACCAGCTGGGCGACATCACCGCAGGACGCATCGAGCTCAAGGAAGCGCATCGCACGGTAATCGCTGGCATACGGGCACGCCAAGCGGCGCTCACTGCGCCGAATGCGCTCCTATGACGACGTGCGGCGACGACAACGACGTATTCACCGCCGACAAGCCATGCGATCGCCCAGGCGCGCGCACCCGATGGCCCGATGCCAACGTTCTGACGCCGTACCCTATTTCGCACACTCACCCAGTGATCGGCTTCTTCACTCCCGTGTTCGTCTGTGCCACCGTCACAGTGTGCTTGACGCTTACCCCTGGCTTGCCATGTGCTTTACCATTTGCCGCGCGATTGGAGGCGTGCACCGTGGCGGCCAGGGCCTGATCGAGGTCAGCGATCAGATCCTCGACACCCTCGATGCCGACCGAGAGCCGCAACAGTGTCTCAGTCACACCGCGGCGCTCGCGCTCGGCCGCCGGAATCGACGCGTGGGTCATGCTTGCGGGATGGCAGCACAGCGACTCGATGCCGCCCAGACTCTCAGCGAGGGCGAAGACGCGCAGATGGCGCACGAAGGTGTCGACATCAGCACGCGTGCCTTCAAAGGCGAAGGAGACCATGCCGCCGAAGTCGCGCATCTGCCGGCTGGCCAGGGCGTGGTCGGGATGCGTCGCCAGACCCGGGTAGTAGACCTGGCGCACGCGCGGGTGGCCTTCGAGAAAGCGCGCGATGCGCATGGCGTTCTCGCAGTGCTGACGCATGCGCACGGCGAGTGTCTTGACGCCGCGCAGCGTCAGCCAGGCATCGAACGGCGACGGCACGCCGCCGGCGGCATTCTGATAGAACTTCATCTCGCCATACAGGTGTTCGTCCGAGGTGAGTACGGCCCCCCCGATGACGTCGCTGTGACCATTGATGTACTTGGTGGTGCTGTGCACGACGACCTGCGCGCCGAGGTCGAGCGGTTGCTGCAGGTAGGGACTGGCGAACGTATTATCCACTACCATGGTGAGCTGGTGGCGGCGCGCGATTTCCGCTACCTGCTTGATATCCACCAGTGTGAGAAGCGGATTGGTCGGTGTCTCGACCCAGATCATTTTCGTCGTGGGACGAATGGCGCGCTCGTAGGCGGCAGCGTCACGAGCGGGTACATAGGTGAAGTCAACGCCGCCCTTGCGTACGACGCGCTCGAAAATGCGGTATGAGCCGCCGTAAAGATCATCACAGGCCACTACGTGGTCGCCAGGTGCCAGTAGACTGAGCACCGCACTGGTCGCGGCCATGCCGCTGGCGAAAGCCAATCCATACTCGGCGTTCTCCAGTGAGGCCAGACACGCTTCGAGGGCGGTGCGGGTGGGATTGTGGGTGCGCGAGTACTCGTACCCTTTGTGCTTGCCCAGACCTTCCTGCGTATACGTCGAGGTCTGGAAGATCGGGGTAATAGTGGCGCCGGTGTGGGGATCGGGTTCCTGTCCGGCGTGGATGGCGCGTGTCGCAAAGTCCATGAGAGAGTTCACTCCGTTGTGACGAACATGGGTGGAGGTGACCTGTGGTCTCGGTGCCAGCGGATCGGCTGGCTCCTGGCGCAGTATACCACGACGGGTGCTGGTCATGACCCGCCAGGGTCGGGAAGCTCGCCGCGCAACGCGACGAGCGCCGCATCGCGACCCGCTTCCTTGATACTGGACCCCTGGCCACTAGCGATCAACCGCTCACCAACGTAGACCCCGACTGTGAAGACCCGGTCGTTGCTGTGCCCGCCAGTGGCAAGCACCTCGTAGCGTGGCAGCGCGCCGGTCTGGCGCAAAATATGTTGCTGGAGTACTCCCTTCGGGTTCTGCTGGCCCAGTGTGCGCTTCACCTCGGGCACCAGGGGCAGAATCTCACGCGCCACGAAAGCTACGGCGGACTCGCGTCCCTGATCGAGATGAATGGCGCCCACCAGCGCTTCGAGCACATCGGCGCAAAGCGACTCGCGTGAACGGTCGTTGAAGGTGCGCAGGTTCGCCGTATCGACGCGAATCGCCGGCATCAGGCCGAGGCACATGCCCACCTGTGCCAGTACACGCCGGCTGACCACCTCCGACTTGAGCGCCGTCATCTCGCCCTCGTCGGCATCAGGATAGGCGAGGAAGATGTGCTCGACTACCTGCGCCCCGATGAGCGCGTCGCCCAGGAATTCGAGCGTGTCGTAAGCCTCACTCGTCGCGGTATCAGGACACCATGAGTGATGAGTCAACGCTCGCAGCAGCAGCGACTGATCGCGCAACCGTACCCCCAACCGCCGCTGCAGAACTTCGAGCACGTCGTCTGGGGCTCCATTGGGTGTGTTCGCCATGCCGCAATCTTCCTGAGGTCGCCGGTGGTTGCGTTTCGCACTGAGCGTCTCGTAACCCTGAATTGACGGGGCGGGTTGGAGCGATCTAGGGTTGAATAGGCACCCCATTACGCACAATCAGGACGAAATTATAAGATCCCTGATCCGATCCCAACGACTGACGCAGCCAGAGCCAGTTCCACAAGCGGTGAACAGTCGGACCCAACTGAAAATGCCCATTGAGGGGTACGTTGTCGCCGTAGGTCAGCCAGTTCCCCAAGCCGACACCCGATCCCCATTGTGCCGTTTGCGGGCAGGGCTGCGCGCGTGTCGAGACACAGGGTAATGGCTTGTAGCCTTCATCCCACCACGAACGCAACGAATAGGTATGCTCGGTGTATCCGGTTGGATGCTGCGCCATGAAGGTCGCCGCATCTTCATCTGTGAACATCAGCACGTCTTCAGTTGGCATCACCACATTCGATGGGGTCGGACTCACAACATAGTTGAAGTTTACGTACTCTGACGGATGAGGCACCAACCAGTAGTCGCGCAGGTACCAGTACATCGGCCAGACCTCACCCGCGTCGACAGCAATCCTGAGTTGGTGCTTGCCGCCATACATCAGAGCGTCGGCATGGTTGATCTTAGCCATCGCCAATTGCACGTCAGGCGTGGTCTGCACATAGATCATCATCTCATGCGGTCCGTTGGCGGCATCTTTGTGTGTCAGAGTCACCATCCCGTACGTCATCGGGACTAGCAATACGAGGGCGACCGTCAGACCGAGAACTCCGCCAGCCAGCCTGGTACGCTCGATCCATGGCATGTGCGCGAGTGGCAGCCCATTTTGGGCCAGCGCGTGTACGCCCGCTGCCACAGTCACCACCAACCATTCCAGCGCGACCGCCGCCAACAGCATCAGCGGCAGCAGTATGTGCATCGAGAGCCAGGGCATCTTTTCGCCGGCCCACGAATAGAGCGCGAGTGAAACCACGAACCAGTAGACCAGAAAAATCCGGAAGCGCGTCGGATGCACCAGACAGCGCACGATACCGGCCAGGCCAAATACCACGGCGAGCTGCTCGTAGAGCGGCATCAGCAACAGATAGTAGTACCAGGGCTGACCGCCACGGGCGACTTGCTGTTGCTGGATCCAGTAATACAATCCCTGCCAGATGCCGCGGCCGACGCCCACCTGGAATCCCTGGGCAAAGCCGGAAATGTTGTGTTCGGGGCCGGGCAGCACGGTGTACAACCCGACGAAAAGCACCCAGCCGGCAACAAACGCCACAAACCAGTTCACCCAGGTCGTGCCGAGCAGGAGTCTCAGGAAAGGCTGGCGTTCAGGATCGAGCCGCGCACGCAGTCCGGCGGCCAGACCACGGGCAAAGCCCGATGGCGCGCTGGAGCCGTCCAGATCGGTGATCTCAGCGGCGGAAGAGGCTATATCGTGGTCGTCCTCGGGCATGACGTCGTGATAGATCTGCCAGATGAGTACGCCGATCACCAGCAGCGCGAGCGCGATGCTGGCCCAGAGAATCACCGCGACCGTCGTGTTTTCCAGGCGCGTGACGGCGATATCGGTCTGCGGCGTGTTGGCATTGATGGCGTGACTGATGACATTCAGTTCGTGCAGCGCAATCGCGGCGAGGCCAGAGCCGATGGCGCCCAACAACAGCAGCGGCGCCGCATGGCCAAAGAATGCGCGCTGCCGATCGGTGAATTCGCGTGGCAGCGCGGCGGTGACCGCATGGCCAATCTCCCAGGCCGCCAGAATCGCCAGGAACCCACCCCACATGGCGACGTTGAGATAGATCGCTTCCTTGGTGGCATAGGCCAGCACGAACGCGATAACCGTCGCGATGAGCCAGCGCGTGGTGCGTTTGTAGGCGTATTGCACCGCGAAAATGATGGTGGCGTAGGTGAAACAGGCGAAGTAGATATCTTCGCGCAGGAAGCGTGAAAAATACACGAAGGTCGGCGAGATCGCGAGCAGCAACGCCGCGATGGGAGCGCCGATGCGCCCGAGCGGGCGGCGCAGTCCAATGGTCAGCCCAACCAGCACCAGGCCAGTAGTCGCCGGCAAGATACGCGCCGTCGCGTCATTGATCCACGGATTGCCACTGGCGCTCGCGACATGGAAGATCTGGGACAAGCCGATGATGATGGCGAAGACGAAACCTTCGGCGTGGAACTGGAACGGGCCGTGCAGCAACGGGTCATATTCGTAGCTGGCCGGATCCATCCCGAACTGCAACGAATAGAACGCATGCATGCTCTCGTCATGATGCAGTGGCTTATCGCCTAGCCCCCAGTAGCGCAGCACGGCCGCGAGCGTCAGAATGCCAATCCAGACCCAGGTTTCGGGAGTCAGTGATCGGAGCCACGACCATGCCCCAATCGCTCTCGCGCGCAGCATCGGGCCGCGCATCGTCGCCGAACGCGACTGGGCCGGAGACACGTCATCCAGCGACTCAACCACGGGCGTCTCCGGCGTGGCAACACGGTCGAGTACCGCGGTCGTGCCGCGACGATTGGGTGCGCGCACCGCGGGCGATGTCAGTTGCGTTGCCGGCGCGTTCGAAGTTGGCGACCCCTTCGCGGTCCCGCCGACCCTGGCCGCTGGAATGCTCGTGCCACCATCACTCCGCGTGGCTGCTGGCGCGAATTCGCTGGCGACCGGGCCTCCACTGTCGGCAACCGCCGCGGCGCGCGGCAATGCGCTGTGTCCCGAAGCCGTGCCTACGGCGAGTATCCCGTCGACAGACGATGCGGTGGGCAAGCCTTGGCCAGTGATCGAGGAGCGTCGGGCTGGAATGGAAGCCGCGCGCCGGTCGGCGAGCTCTTGCCGCTTCGCACCAGTGCCCACGGCGCGCCCCGCTTGTGCCTGCCGGCCGTTGCGCCGCGTCACGATGCTCTTGACGCCGCGTTGCGCTGTCTTGCGGCCCATCGCCCCCTCCTCGTTAGACTACCTGGTAGATCGTCACGCCTTGTCGCTGAAAGACGATACGCATATAGACGCTGAACCGATTGAGATTGGTTCCCGGATAGGCCGAGCGTTCCGCCGCTCCTATATAGAGATAACGTACATGATAGCGCGCGAGCGTCGCCAGCACGACACGTGGATCAGGATTCGTGTAGATCGCGTTGATATCGGCCAGGCGCCGCTCCAACTCGCCGGCGTGCTGTGGTTCGACCAACCAGGTTGCGCGCCACTGCCACTCGTGGCCACTCCAGCCCATGATGGTCGGCAATCCGGTAAATGCCGAGACACGTCCGAAATGACTGTATTCACCGCCAGTTGCTTCCACGATCACCGGATCGCCACTGACGTGGGCGGGATCATCGAGCCAGGCGATAGCCGCGGCATCTCCAGCATTCAGCGGGTCGGTCGCCATATAGGCAGTGCCATTGAGCGAACGCGGCAGGGCAAAGTTGGCGGTGCGCGATGCGGATGCCAGAACGGGATAGACCGCGCCCGCGGCCAGCAGCGCCAGCAGCACGGCACTCCACAGCAGCGTACCACCCATACCCCACCAGCGCCACACCATCCCCCGTATGGGAGTCATTGTCACTCCCAGCCGATGGCTTGGCGTCGACTGCTGGCTTTCCACGGGGCCGCGGTCCGCATACACACCGCGGCGTACCACTGGGATGGTCGCCGCATCGCGTGGCAATCTGGCAGCGGAGATGCTTTGGTCCCACGAGGTGAGCAAGGGGGTTGCTGGCCAATCGGCGGCGGTGTTCGAGATACCGAGTGTGGCAGAGTCCAACTGGCTCGCGCCAACAACCCTCAGCCCCGCTGCTAGTTTCGCT
>DASYGC010000415.1:0-9200 GCA_036000225.1 Ktedonobacterales bacterium
GCATCGGTCGCACCGTCTCGAGATATTGCGCCACCACCCCATCCAGCGAGCGACCACGCTCTTTGACATCGCGCTGGAGCCGGCGGATGAAGCGCAGATCCGCGTCCGTATCCACAAACACCCGCACGTCAAACAATTGGCGTAGGCGCTCCTCCACAAAGATGAGGATGCCCTCGACAATCAGCACCGGCCGCGCTTCCACGCGCACGGTTTCAGGCGCGCGCGCATACGCGGCGAAATCGTAGACCGGTCGTTCGACCGTGTGGCCCGCGATGATCGCGCGCACTTGCGCCAGCAGCAGATCCACCTCGATGGCATCGGGGTGATCCCAGTTCACCGTGGCGCGTTCGGCCTCGGGCAGATGCCGATACTCGCGGTAGTAGGCATCTTCGGACAACTGCGCCACCTGCGTGGCGCCCACCGCCTCGACGATGGCGCGCACGACCGTGGTTTTGCCGGCGCCCGTACCGCCCGCCACGCCCACCACCAGTGGCTGCCCCAACGTCCGCGCCATCGCCGCGGACCGACTCCGGTGCATGTCGCCAGGACTCCGCGGCTCCATCTGGTCGTTATCCATCGTTCCTCATCGTGGCCCAGGCACCGCGAGCAGCCCGCGCGGCATGGCACGTTCCGCGCTCAGACGTCAGCCCTCATCATCGCTGCGCACGCGATCGGGACGCCAGGCCGGAACACACAGGGACCAATATTCGCAGGGAATCCGCGTGCTGGCGTTGCGATACCGCACCCGCGTGCCCGCCGTCACCTGAATGCTCTCGCCAGCGCTTACCACCGTCAGACCCGCGGCGGTTTCCACGCCCAACTGGCCCGACACGACCAGATTGATCTCATCGAACTGCCCGATCTGGGTCGGTTCCGTCCAGCCGGCTGGCGCGAACATATGCGCCACACTATAGGCGTCGGTGTCGCTGCTGGCTCGGCCAAAGTGCTCGTCGATGATCTTGCCGTTGCTCGCGGCAACCAGCGTATGCTTGCCGAGTGGGCGGTGGATCATGGGGGTATGGTCCTCACTGCTATCCAGGTGCCGCAAAACGCCGGCCGTGACAACGTGTGGGCAGGTTCGCGCACGTGGCGTGTTGCCCGCCGCCTGGCCTGATCTCAGCACCCATTGTACACCACAACATCTGCCGTTGGAGCGTGGCTCAGCGCAGTGAGGAGGGGAGAATACCAAGCTGTTCGCGATACTTGGCCACCGTACGCCGCGCGATGTTGATGCCGCATCGGTCGAGCGATGCCACCAGTTCTTGGTCGGTCAGTGGCGTCGCTTCTTTGTTGATGAGGTCCTTCATCACGTCCTTGACACTCAGATTCGCGACGAAGAAGTGACTGAATGGGATGACCTCACCGGTCGGCAACATCACATACTTGGAGGCCGTAGCCCGGCTGACGGTCGATTCATGCATCCCCAGTTCACCGGCTACGCGGGCGCGTGTCAGTGGCACGAGTTGGCGGATGCCCTCGTCCAAAAACGACCGTTGCAGGTCGACGAGGCAGCGCGTGATGCGCATGAGCGTGTGGCGCCGCTGATTGATGTTGGCGATGAACAGCTTCGCACGCGAGACGTACTGTTGGATATGATGCCGCTCATGCTCAGAGAGCCCGCAATGCCGCGTATGCACGTCGGCATAGAGTTGGGCGTATGACTGACTGAGGCGCAGGTAGTAGCGTTTGGATTCGACGACTTCGATCTCATAGATATGCTGCTGGTTGTCGGGCAGCAGCTTCTTGCTGATGATGACGTCCGGCAGCACCTGGTTGGAGCGCTCGGAGTTGCTCGCGACCTGGCTGCCCAGATAGCCGCGCGCGGGATAGGGGTTGAGATTCCGCTTGATGAATTCGCCCACCTGGTGCACGCAATCGGTGGTGATGTTCAGGGCCGTGGCAATCTGGCCGTACTTGTGCTCGCTGAGTTGTGGCAGGAATCGCTCGATGATATCGCGTGCGCAGGACTGAACTTTGCCCGCCTGCTCGACGTAGTTGAGTTGGATCAGCAGACACTCGCGCAGATTACGCGCGCCGATGCCGATCGGTTCCATGGCTTGCAGCAGACGCATCGCATGTTCCACGCGTTCCAGACTGACCCCCAGTACGTCGACCACCTCCTGATCGGAGCAACACAAACGGCCATTGTCGTCCAGGTTGCCCACCAGATACTCGGCGATGGGCTCATCCTCGGCGGGCAATTGTGCCTGGAGCGACACCATCAGATGTTCAGCCAGACTAGTGGACGCGGGGACTCGCGTCGTAGGATCAAAGTCAACATCGTCGGTGCCCATGCTAGTCGGATACTGCCAGAGCGCGCCATCGTCGGGGAAATCGTCGTGATCGGCGGAATAGTCGGCTGCTGGATCGGAAGCCCCGCAGCGTGAGCAAAATGCCCCCTTCAGCGGCCGCCCGCAGCGTGGACAGATGGGGTTTTCCTCGACCTCCATCGCCGGATTTTCGTCGGCTTCCCGCGCGATCATCGCCTGCAACTCGGCGGATGAAAGCGAGAGAATGTGGTTGGCCGCGACCAGTTGCGGCGAGGCGACGTGTCCTTGGGATTGCTGTGCGGAATGCTGGTTAAGCTGGCTCAGGTCCATCGACATCGTAGTTGGCTCCTCCTGGCGCGGACCGCGCGCCAGAAAGCTCCATCGCACGAACCGTGCCAAGCCGATCTATAGAGCGAAATCATGCCACGATGTCCGTCCGGTCCGTGCTACTGGATCAAGCTTGGCCCGCCTACCCGAGACGGCTACGTGCCGCCAGGCACCCGCCGCCAATAAGGCCCTGTCGCGGCGGGCGACAGGGCCTCTGGATTGGTAGGCAATGCGACAGTGCGTGCGCCTGGACGCGCGGACGATCAGCTTTCGCTCTCCGCCACTGACTCCGCCGCCGCTGGGCTCGCAACTTCCGTGGTTGCCGGCTCCGCGGCATCAGAGATGACCGCGACCTTCAGCTTGGGCTCCAGCTTGGAAGCCACCTTCACCGGCACCTCGAAGGTGCCCAGTCGCCGGATCGGCTCAGCCAATTGGATGGTGCGCCGGTCGATGCGCAGCCCTTCCTGCTCCGTCAGTGCATCGGCGATATGCTGGCTGGTAATCGAACCGTAGAGCCGGTCACCCCGGCCCACATGCACCGCGAAGGTGAGTGTCACCGCCTCGATGCGCTCGGCGAGCGAACGTTGCTCGCCTTGCTGCTTCTCGGCACGCCGTTTGGCGGTCGCCACCTGTTCGTTCAGCGACTTGAGCGCACCCGGCGTCGCGGCGGTCACCAGTTCTCGCGGTAGCAGAAAATTGCGAGCATAGCCCGGGGCGACCTCTTTGACGTCGCCTGGTTGGCCCAGCCCTGGGACTTCTTGCAGCAGAATAACTTTCACGGTCAGTAGCTCCCTCACGGTAACGGCTCGGCTCGCGCGCGCCCACTCTCACACAGCGCAGGTGATCGGGTCACGGGCACGGGATTGCGCGCGGCACACTAATACGGAGTATACACCGTGCGCGATGGGCCGGCAAGCGCCATTTCGCCGCTACCGCCGCATCCTTGCGCCCCGCGTAGCCGGCACATCGAGCAGCGCACACCACAAGACCACGGTGGCGATCAGCGGCAGCGCAGTAAGGGAACCATTGCCACACACAAGGAATCCCTCGTGATAGTCTCTATTGGGCATACTGGACAAACATTCGCTTTCGGTGCGCTGACCCGCTCCAAGCTGACCCGCTCCAAGGAGTGTGCTACTGATGATCGATCGCCAGCGCGAATCCAACCGACCTGGCACGCTTGCTTCCCATCCGACGCCGGAGCGCCCTGTGCCCGCTGGCCTGGCGGTGCCCTGGGGAATGCGCCAGGTTCTGTGGGGTATCGGCCTCACCGTGCTGCCCCTGAGCCTGCTGCTCGTCGCCACGCAGTTGCTGCCCCAGCCGGCCGCGCCCGCCGCCACACGGCCGCTGCCCCCTGCAGTCGACGCCGCCAGCGCTGTGACCGTCTTCATCGCCTCCGCCATCGTCGAAGCCATCTTCCTCATCGCGCCGCTGTACTTCGCCCTCAAGTATCGCCCCATCGGCTCACCGCGCCGCGCCGCGCTACAGCTGCTGGGACTGCGTAGGTCGTCGCTGTGGCGCGCCGTGTGGCTCGTCCTCGCCGGCTACGCCGCCGTCTTCGTATTCGGCGTGCTCTACGATCAGCTCAACATCAAGACCAACGCCGATGCCCTGGCCCGGCAGGTCGCCCACGCGCCCATCACCACGATCGCGACGCTGTTGGTCGCCGTCACCGTCGCCCCTTTCGCCGAGGAGCTCTTCTTCCGCGGCTTCGTGCTGCCCAGCTTCGCGCGCGCCATGCCCCTCTGGGCGGCGGTGCTGCTCAGCGCGCTGATCTTCGGCCTGGCGCATGCCGATCTCGGCTCGTTGCTGCCACTGTGCGCTATCGGCCTGGTCCTGGGCATCATCCGCTGGCGCGCCGGCTCATCCTGGCCCGGCATCGCGCTGCACGCCGTCAACAATGGCGTCGCCACCATCGTCATCCTGGCCAGCACACTGCACCATTGAGGCATCATTGAGCGGCCGGCGCTGTCGTCATCATCATGCCCTCTACCAATTGGCTTCAACCCAATATGACTTCAACCCAATGCGACTAATCTCGCGCAAACGAGCTCTCCAGGAGAACAGCGATCGACCGCGCCACGACCACGTGCCAACGTCCCGTTAACACATCTCTAACACGCCTCATACGGGACTCTAACACTCATCAAACGCCGTTCTAACGCCCGCGGAGACATACTGCCAGAGGATTTGCGCGGTGCCACGGCACTTGTCTGCGTGGCCGCGAAAGCGGACGTACCGTCGTACGTCTCGATCACCCACATATCAGGAGGGTATTGACGCGTGGCAAACAAGATTCAGCCGGTAGGCGACCGGGTGGTGGTGAAGCCGGCCAATAAGGAAGAGAAGACCAGCTTCGGCATCGTGATCCCCGACACCGCCAAAGAGAAGCCTCAAGAAGGCAATGTCATCGCCGTCGGCGCTGGCAAGATCCTCGATAGCGGCGAGCGCGCCGCCATGGAAGTCAAAGTCGGCGACCGCGTGCTCTTCGCCAAATATGGCGGCACCGAATTCAAGCTCGATGGTGACGACCTGCTCGTCCTACGCGAGTCCGACATCCTGGCCATCCTCACCAAAGAGGACTAGGATCCGCGGCCACCTGGCAAGTAGAACACGAATAAGTAAGAGGAGTACACCCCAACCATGGCAAAGCAGCTTGAGTTCGACGAAGCGGCACGCCGCTCGCTGAAGAAGGGCATCGACGTACTGGCCGGCGCCGTCAAGACCACGCTCGGCCCCAAGGGCCGCAACGTCGCCCTCGACAAGAAATTCGGCGCGCCCACCGTCACTCACGATGGCGTCACCGTTGCCAAAGAGATCTCGCTCGAAGATCCTTTCGAGAATATGGGCGCCCAACTGTTGAAGGAAGCCGCGACCAAGACCAACGACGTCGCCGGTGATGGCACCACCACTGCCACCGTGCTGGCCCAGGCCATCGTCAACGAGGGCCTGCGCAATCTGGCCGCGGGCGCCAATCCCATGCAGCTGCGCCAGGGCATCGAGAAGGGCGTCGAGGCTATCGTCAAGTACATCAAGGACGTAGCGGTGCCCGTCGAAGGCAAGAAAGAAATCGCCCAGATCGCGACGATTTCCGCCGCCGACGACCAGATCGGCGCCCTGATCGCCGAAGTGATGGAAAAAGTCGGCAAAGATGGCGTGATCACCGTCGAAGAGAGCCGCGGCATCAACTTCGAGACCGAGTTCGTCGAGGGGATGCAGATCGACAAAGGCTACATTTCGGCGTACTTCGTCACCAATTCCGACCGCATGGAAGCTGTCGCCGAAGACCCCTATATCCTCATCACCGACAAGAAGATCAGCGCCGTTGCCGACATCCTGCCGATCCTGGAGAAGCTGACTCAGGTGGGCAACCGCAACATCGTGATCATTGCCGAGGATGTGGATGGCGAGGCCCTGGCCACTCTGGTGGTCAATAAGCTGCGCGGCATCCTCAATGTGCTGGCCGTCAAGGCCCCTGGCTTCGGCGACCGCCGCAAGGAAATGCTGCGCGACATCGCCGTGCTCACCGGTGGTCAGGTCATCTCCGAGGAGATGGGCCGCCGTCTGGAGAACGTCACGCTCGCCGACCTCGGTCAGGCGCGCCGCATCGTCTCCAAGAAGGACGACACCACCATCGTCGAGGGCAAGGGCGACAGCAAGGACATCCAGGCCCGTATCAAGCAGATCCGCGCGCAGATCGACGAGACCACCAGCGACTACGACCGTGAGAAGCTCCAGGAGCGCCTGGCCAAGCTTTCCGGCGGTGTAGGGCTGATCAAGGTCGGCGCCGGCACCGAGGTCGAACTCAAGTTCCGCAAGACGCGGGTCGAGGATGCCCTCTCCGCCACGCGCGCCGCGGTCGAAGAAGGCTACGTCACCGGCGGTGGTGTCGCGCTGCTCAACGCCATTAGCGCGCTTGACAAAGTCAAGCTCGAAGGCGACCAGGCAACTGGCGTGCAGATTCTGCGCCGCGCGCTCGAAGAGCCGCTGCGCACCATCGCGCACAACGCCGGCGAAGATGGCGCCGTGGTCGTCGAGGCGGTGCGCCGTGCCCAGCGCGAAAATAAGAACAACATGCACATCGGCTACAACGTCGTCACCAACAAGACCGAAGATCTGGTCGAGGCTGGCGTCATCGATGCCGCCAAGGTCACCCGCTCGGCGCTGCAGAACGCTGCCAGCATCGCGGCGATGATCCTGACGACCGAGGCGCTGATCACCGACCTGCCCGAGAAGGAAAAGGCCGCCGCGCCGCAGATGCCGGAGTACTAGGCCGGCGGGCCCCGTTTTCCGTGGGGGCGTACGGAGGTACGCCCTCCGCGGGTGCCGGGACTTTTCTCCGTCAATGGGCTTGCGCGACTAACAAGGCCGGACCCACACAGCGTTGTGCGGGTCCGGCCTTGCTGCTGCTCTGGGATTGGTGGCATCGCGCTGACGCCGCGCTACTCGTGGATGGTCTCGCGCTGCCAGGGAGCGCCGTCGCCCACGCCAGCGCGCAGGGCGGCGTGGAAACTGTCGTAGCCATTCACATCGTCGCGATAGACCACGAAGGCGCGATGGACGCCGCGCGTGCCGACGCGCTTATACACCGCCAGGCTGACCGACCTGCCGTTCTTGAACGCCTCTTCCTTGATCCGAGCGATACGGTCCCAGGCGATTGTGCTGGGTTCGTGGCCCCGTTCGCTACGGGTGATGCCGGTGGCATCCAGGCGCAAGCTAAATGGCGTAGGCGCGACTACTCCCAGATAGCCAACGAAGCCCCCGATGAAGACCGCGCCGATGATCGTGCTCACCACCATCGAGGCGCCTTGCCAGAGCGCCAGCGCGAAGAATCCCACCGCCGCCAGCGTCACCCCGATACCCGTCAACACCTTGCGGCGCAGCGGCACACCGGGACAGAGCCATTCGCGCGCCGCCTGCGTTTCCTCCGGCCGCGCTGTGGTGCTGTCTCCCGTGGCCTGCGCCAGCGAGGCGCTGGGGGTGGGAGTGGGATCGTGCATGGTCGGTTCCTAACGCTCCCGCTGCTCGTGATGATCCACGGATAGTCCATGGTCTTGGTCCATGATCTTGATTGTACGCACCGCCAGGGCTGTCGGGCAACGGGTACCACACCGACTACGCGCCACACGGCACCGAAATGCCCCGCGTTTCCGTGTACACAGGCGCAACGGTACGAATGCCCTATCCCAACTAGTCCAATGTCCTATTGCTTTGCCGTGGGCGGAGGTGTAGACTCAGCGCAGCACTGGCGGAAGTGGCCATTTTGGGCTATAATTACCAGTTGGTCCCGGTGTTTAGCGCGGGATCAGCACCCGGTGTATAACACCTTTTCAGTGGCGTCGCCGCCACCGGTTGCACAACCGACAGGTGTGCCGCCGCTCCAGACAGAACGACGCAATCGATCGAGAAGAGGATCGCACGTGATACTCGGAAAATTGCTGGGGGCAGGCTCCAGCCGGCGTAGTGGCAAGGTGATTGCTGGCCAGCATCCCGCCCTTGCCAATGCCGCGACAAATGGGGAAGCGCTCAAGCCAGACCTGCTCCCCGATGATCAATGCCGGCACCATGGCCCGCATCAGACCAACATTCTGGTGGCCGTGCGCGGGTGGAGTGTTGATCGTGAAGTGGTCTCGTTGGCCTGTAAAGTCGCCACCGAGAAGCGCGGCCAAGTCTTCGCGGTCTATGGGATCGAAGTTCCTCGCGCCAAAGCCATTGACGACGAGATGCCGCAACAAACGGAAAAAGCCCATGAGGTGCTCGAACGCGCCGCGGGCGTCGCGCAAAAGGCAGGCGTCGCGATCGATAAGGAGATCGTTCAATCGCGTGACTTCGGGCACAGCCTGGTTGATGAGGCTGAAGCTCACGAGTGCGATCTGCTAATCATCGGCGTGCCCTATCAGCTCGGCGTCGCCGGGCAGATCGAGGGGCTGGATGCACTGACCTACGTCCTGCAGAACGCCCCCTGCAAGGTCTGGGTGGTGCGCGACCGGCGCATCGATCCGGTGGCGACACCACCGGAGTCTCCCGCAACCACCCTGGTCGCGCCGCGGGCGCCGGCGGCCACGCGCCCGTAGCGTGCCCGCCGTGGTGAGGTCGGTTGGCCCGAGCGCATCGTTCCCAGTGGGGTACGGGGCGTTCGGGCCGTGTCATCTTCGATCGCTCGTGCCACCACCCGCGGGATCTGCGCCATGAGTACCATCTTCCACGACCGCACCGATGCTGGCCAGAAGCTGGCTATCCGCCTGACGACCTATTCGCACCGTGCCGATACCCTGGTGCTGGGGTTGCCGCGCGGTGGCGTGCCGGTAGCCTACGAAGTGGCACATACGCTCGATCTGCCGCTCGATCTCTACGTGGTGCGCAAGCTGGGGGTGCCCGGTCGCGAGGAGTTGGCGATGGGTGCCATCGCCAGTGGCGGAGTTCGTGTGCTCAACGACACGCTCATCAGCTCTTTGGGTATTACCAGCGCGCAGGTAGCGACCGTCACCGCGCTGGAAACGGCGGAGTTGGCCCGGCGTGAGTTGGACTATCGCGGCGGCCGGCCACCGGTCGCGGTCCATGGGCGCACCGTGCTGCTGATCGACGATGGCATGGCCACAGGCG
>DASYGC010000416.1:0-2358 GCA_036000225.1 Ktedonobacterales bacterium
ACCACCGCGCGCGCGCAGATCCGTCTGATTTTGGGGAAGGACCTCCCTATCGGGGTGACGGAGTGGAACTTTGATCCGGGGGCTCCTCCACCTGCGTACGGGGGTGACGCGACGTTTATCAGCCAGTTCACGACGGTGGCGATCACGGCGATGATCCGCGCGGGGGTCAGCATCGCGTGCCAGTATGACATCGCCAGTTACGCGGGCTATGGCGGCCTCGATATGATTGACACCACCACGAATCAGCCAACGCCGCAGCTCACCACGATGGCGCGCTTGATCGCGCTCTACCGGCCGTCGTGAGGCCGTGACGCGCACACGCGCGTACGCAATTATGCGCAGCCCGCTTGACAGCCTTTATTCTGGCTGGTAGTATTGGCCGCACGTTGCGTTGAGCGTCCGGCGTTTTCTCTATCTTGCCTACTGCTACGTTTGCCGGCGCCAGCGAATCCGCGCTCCCACTTCTCGTGTCTATGGCGCGCCTCCCGGCGCGCGTTCACCCCCGCACTCCTGGGCATCAACATGTCGTGCCGCTGGCGTGGTTATGGAGAGCGTCAGCGGTCTGTTGGTAGGCGATGGGCGCTGCGCCCGACCTACCAAAGGAGGCAACTCGCGGTGAAGCACAAAGCGCTCATTAGCACACTGGCTGGCGCCGGTATTGTCGCCGCCGCCCTCGCCCTCGCCCTCGGCCCGCTCGCCCCAGCGGCGTCCGCGGCGCCTGCGAGAGCGTCTGGCATGAACCCGCATACGCTCGGTATAAAGGGCGCCAAGACAAACGCCAAGGCTGCCGCGGTACCGCTGACGTATGGTGGCGGGCCAGTCGAGACGGTTCCCGTGGTCTACATTAGCTATTGGGGATCCCAGTGGAACACGGGTTTCTCGACCGGTGGGTACACCAGCGCGCAGGCGCAGACCTATGTCCAGGATTTTTTCAACGGCGTTGGCGGCAGCCCGTGGGACAATATTGACACACAATACTGCCAGGGCGTCGCGGTAGGCACAATCAACTGCGGCTCCTCGGGTACACACATCACCAATCCGGCAGGTCAGCTCAAGGGGACCTGGGTGGACACCACCAGCGTACCGTCCCATCCCTCCCAGTCGGCGATCGCTAGCGCGTCGGTGCGCGCGATGAATCACTTTGGCTACAACGCCAACGCGACTTACCTCGTTTTCACGCCAACCGGGCACTCGATGCGCGGCTTCGCGACACAGTGGTGCGCGTGGCACTCCTCAACGTCCTCGTCGAAGGGTACCGTGGCGTATGGCTACATCCCGTACATGCCAGACGGTGGCGCGAGCTGCGGCATGAACTTCCTCAACTCGAATAACTCGTTCGGCAACGGGTACTTCGATGGATTCTCCGTTGTGGCTGGCCACGAATACTCCGAAGCGGCGACCGACCCGCATCCCTCCAGCGGCTGGACGGATAGCACGGGCGCGGAGAACGGCGACAAGTGCGCGTGGAGCTCGCTCTCGACGAACATCACGCTTGGCAGCCATTTCTTCGCGGTGCAGCCGATCTGGAGCAACGCCGCGAGCGGCTGCGTGACGTCGGCCTAGCACAGGCGGCCAGGGCACGGTTGCTCTGGCGATGGGAGCGCGGCGGGGTGGGGCTACGGAGCCTCACCCCGCCTCATTTTGCGCTGTTCGCGCTATACTGACGCTATTCGGCATGTGAACAGTTGTGAGGAGTGAACGATGACAAGCGAGCAGGCGATCACCGCCCGCGAGGATACGTTAGGGTTTGGCGGCCTCTCGATTCATTACGCGACCTGGGGGACGCTGACGGCCCCGGACCGCGTGGTGATGCTGATTCACGGGCTGACGGCCTCCCACCGCTCGTGGGCGGAGCTAGGGCCACAACTGGCGGCGCGCGGATGGTACGTCATCGCGCCGGACCTGCGCGGGCGCGGGCTGAGCTCGAAGCCGAAGTACGGCTATGGGGTTGGCGTTCACGCGGGCGACCTGCTCGCGCTCTGCGACAAGTTGGGAGTGGAAAAGGTCTCGCTGATCGGCCACTCGCTGGGCGCGGTGATCGCGATGTATACGGCGGCGCTCTTTCCCCAGCGCGTGGCCAAGGTCACACTGGTAGACGCGGGCGGCAAGATTCCCGAAGATACCGCGCAGGCGATCGCCGCCTCGGTCAACCGGCTGGGAACGGTCTTTCCATCACTCGACGCCTACCTGACGGCGATGAGCGGGCTGCCAATGCTGACCTGGGGGCCGTTCTGGGAGCAATATTTCCGCTATGACGCGGAGATTCAGCCGGATGGGACGGTGGTCTCGCGGGTTCCGCGCGCGGTGATTGATGAGGAGGTTGCGGCGCTGTATTTCACGAAGTCTGAGGAGCTGCCA
>DASYGC010000417.1:0-2183 GCA_036000225.1 Ktedonobacterales bacterium
ATCTTGTTGGCCGGCGTCGAGTTGCTCGAATGGTCGCTGAAAGAGCTTCTCAGCGATGGCCTGCATTCCCCTGATGCCAAGATGGAAGGCGTCTCTATCGGGGGGCATGCCTTCGAACCGGTAACCATCCTGCACATCGTCATAGAGTCGTTTGTCGATGCTATTCAAGATCGGCACTCGCCTGGCCGCGACGCGATCATCTTGAGGCAGGATACGATCCACGGCCGCCTGCATAACGCCGGCTTCCTCGGGCGAAAAGAAGCGCAGTGGTGGAACATTGTTGACGCGGTCCAGCACCACAGTGCGGGTGGCTTCGTCCCAGTAGGCCTGTTGGGCGAGCGTGTTGAACCCTGGATAGTAGCCAGGCTGCTCGCGGGGCGCCAGCGGGTGCCCGGTGGTGGGCTCGACCGGGTAATTTGCGCGTTCTTCGCCAACTTCGGGTTCGTCGCCGCTCTGATACAGCGGCGCCAGATTGGTGCGCGTCGGACCAAATGGGTTGTGCAACTTGCTCACGAGTCGGACCTCCGCAGCAGGCTCGCCAGCAGGCCAAGGAAGCCGCTGGCGGCGAACAGTAAGGGGGCAAAAATGGGTGGGCCGTAGATCCAGTTGTAGAGGGGGGTCTTCAAGCCACCTGGACGGCGGAGCACACCGCGCATGTGGAAGAAGGAGCCGACGCCGCCATCAAGCATTGCCAGCAGCGAAGCAACCGGCAATAGCGTGCGCGCGACACGCCGGCTGGCCACCGCCCCGACGCCACCGGCGATCAGTACCGGCGCTAGAGCGATCGGCGTCCATTCGTACCAATAGCGGAAGTTGTTCTTGTAGTGAGAGTAGAGTGCCTCGGCGCAGCTCAGAAAGGCGGAGATTGCTGTGGCCGCGGCGAGGTGCTGCTGCAACAGGCCCTCCCGCGCCTCGTGCTCGAAGGCGCGACCACCTGCTGCCAGCGGACCCGGCAGCAGTTCCAGCCAGCCCGGATGGCGGTCCCTGCTCAGTCCAGCTAGCGATGGGCGACTGGGGGCGTCTTCACGGCGCAGCAGGGAGGCAATCAAGCCGAGATAGCCGCTCAAGGCGAAGAGCAGGGGAGCAAAGAGCGGCGGCCCCATCACGATGTTGAAAACGGGGATACGCCAGCCTCCCGGTTTGCGCGCAATGCCCCGGATGTGGAAGAAGAATCCCACCAGACCGTCCAGCATGGTCATCGCTGACACCAGGGGCATGATGGTGCGGGCCAGTTTGCGATTGACTGCCCCGCCCAAGCCGGCGACCAACAACGCTGCACTGAGCACCAGCGGACTGTACATGATGCGCTGGCTGTAGCTGCCCTTGTAGTGTTCCGAGGTGACCTCCCAGCCGCTGAAGACACTCGAGATAGCAGCGATCACAGCCAGGCTGCGTTGAAACTTGCCTTCCCGGATGTCCTGGTCGATGATGGCGCCCTCGCGGGTCAGCCACTCCGGCAGCACCCGACGCAGCAGGCGCAAAGGCAACTCATCGTGGCTGACGGCGCCGGGCATTAGACGACCTCCCGCACGTGTTCCTTCAAGAAGTCCTCCACCACGGTTTTGACGATGGCGCCGCGGTCCCTCTCGCCGCCCGCCAGCGCCTCGGCGAAACGGATCGCCATCTGGGTCCTGATCTTGCCCGGCATCGGCGGCTCGTTGGGGTCGATAATGGCTTCGATCAGCGCCGGGCCGGGGTGCGCGAAAGCCTGGCGCAGGACGTCTTCGCAGTCCTGCGGACGTTCCACCGTGAAGCCACCGGCGCCGCAGGCTCGCGCGTAGGCGGCAAAGTCGATAGGTTCCAACTGCACGCCGAACTGCGGGTTGGCATTCATGACCATCTGCTCCCACTTGATCTCGCCCAATACGTCGTTACGGAAGAGCAGGATCTTGACGGGGAGCTTGTATTTGACGATGGTGGCCATCTCGCCCATTAGCATGGTGAAGCCGCCATCACCCACCAGCGCCACCACCTGCCGCCCTGGGTTGCCGATGGCGGCGCCGACGGCGTAGGGCAGGCCATTGCCCATCGTCGCCAGCATGCCGGAGGCGGAGAACATCATCCGATCCTTGATCATGACGTGGCGCGCCGCCCAGGTCGTCACCGTGCCGGTATCGGAAACGATGATGGCGTCGTTGTCCAGGAACTTATTGATCTGGTATGCCGGTACTTGCGGCTTCATC
>DASYGC010000418.1:0-4783 GCA_036000225.1 Ktedonobacterales bacterium
GCGACGCTCAGAGTCCGCGTGCGCTTACCCATATCCGCGGGAATTTGGTGGGCCGCAACGCAATTCTGAGTGCCGCACTCAGGTATGATTGTACCGCATACCCGCCTGGTGTGCAAGCCACAAACGCGCTGAGGTGAGATACAGGGTCATTCAAAGTTTACGAGGGAGTAAGGCCGAGCAGGCGGAGGACGGCAGACGGACCGGACCAGGCGTTGGCGCGCAAGGTGGCGGCCAGGTTGGGGACGCCGTGGGCATGCAAGAGGCCCACGACGGCGTTGCGCACGGCGGCCAGCACTTGGGGCGCGTGGCCAGTGCGCACCTGGCAGGCATCCTCGCCCAGGGTCATATCGCGGGTCCAGTGCAGCCCATTCTCGATCTGCCAATGGCGGCGCACCGCACGCAGCGCGTGGGCCGGCGGCGTGGTCGCGGGCAGGCTGCTCACGAAGTACCGCACCTCGTGGCGCATCGGCTGGTCGGGCTGCCGGGGCCAACGCACCGTCGTGCTGACTTCCAGGACCAGACCCACCTCCGGCCAACCCGCCGCGCCCAGGTAGCCGGCCAAGGTCGCCGAGGCGCGCAGCCGCCGTTCTTCCAGCCGTCCCCGCGCCTTGTTGACGGTGTGCGCGCTCAGGAACCGTTCACCCGGCGGCGGGTCGGTGAACAGCAGGCGCACATCCTCCAACAGGTCTGGCTGGTTGCCCTTGACGCCAAACAGGTAGTCGCCGCCGCCCGCGCGGATCTGCCGACACAGCGCCTTCTGGCAATAGAGCGCATCCCCGCTGACCAGGCGGCCGGCCAGCGCACCGGCCGCCGCGACCTGGCGCAGCAGGCGCGGGGCCACACTCAGTTCCGCCTCCTGCTTAGCCTGCTCCCGGTCCTCTGCGGTCTCGGCCTGTTCCTCTTTGGTCCTGACCCCCCGCTTGCGCCAGCACCAGGCCGGCCACCGGAGCATACACCGCGACCAAGCGCACGCCGGGTAACTCCTCGCCGTGGATGCCGCGCAGCGCTTTGCCGTCGATGACCACCTGCTCCTCCTC
Source organism: Ktedonobacterales bacterium (assembly GCA_036000225.1). Lineage (GTDB taxonomy): Bacteria > Chloroflexota > Ktedonobacteria > Ktedonobacterales > JADMIN01 > DASYGC01. Next base: position 1,038 of record DASYGC010000418.1, read on the forward strand.
GGGATCAAGAGCCCCCGCCGCCCACGCGCTCAACACCGTCTCGAAGGCGCTCACCTCCAAGCGTTTGAAGACGTAGTGCAGCGTGGGGATCGCGGGCAGTCGCCCGCGGGTGAAGCCCAGCGCGCGCTGCACCTCAGGCGGTTGCAGCCGGCCCCATTGCACAATGGCATACACGCTGCGCGCGCCCGAGAGCATCGCCGCGGTCGCCAGCGTCAGCAACGCCGCTAAGGGATAGCGCCGCCCATGGCGGGAGCGCACGTCGGGCACGCGTGCGAAGGCGGCCAGCAAACTAGGCCCGATCTCGTCACTCTTCATGCTCCCAGTCTACCAGCCGCTGTCAATCTTTGAATCACCCTGCGTAGCCCCGCCGCTGTATGGCTACGCCGCCCATCCAGATGCGCGCCGCGCGTACGTGACCGGCGACGTAGGGTGTGGGCCGCCACTCGCAGAGTAATCGCCTGGAGGCGCCCCGGTGTCGGCCGTGCCAACCTGCCGGCGCACGCGGCCATCCGCCTTGGGCACTACGTAGCGGTTTCTTGTGCGCCGGTGTACAATGCCGATAGTGTTCCCTATCAGGTGGCCGCGCACGCGCGAGAGAGAAGCACCAGACCCCTCGCCGCGTGCGGCTGGCGAGGATACGGGGTGCTCCGCGAGTGGGGGTGGCCGGGTGCCACGGCCGGCGCGCGTGCCGCCGCTGGCAAGAAAGAGGACGGTGTGCCGATGCCCAAACGCATCCTGATTGTTGATGATGATACCAGCATCGCGACGTTGCTGACCGAGGCGCTGGGCATGGAGGGGTATGAGACGGTGACGGTGACGCAGGATCTGCGTTTCTTCGACGCCGTCAAAGAGCACCAGCCCGATCTGGTGGTGCTGGATATGATGATGCCCTACCTGGATGGCAAGGATGAGCTGACCCTGCTGCACCTCGATCCTGAGATCCCCGGCATGCCCGTCATCATCTACACGGCCTTCCCCAACGCCCAGCAGCAACAGGCCGAATTGCGCCAGCTCGGAGTCGTCGAGATCATCGACAAGGCGACCGGCCTGGAGAAGCTGACGGCGGCTATCAAGCGGACCATCGGCGAGCCGCAGGGAGTCGCACGGTGAGCGAGGCCGATGCGCGGGCCGCCACGACGGCCGCTGGTGCCGCTGTCGCGCCCCGTGCGGTGCGGGTGGCGCTGGACGCGATGGGCGGCGACAACGCCCCCGGCCAGATCGTGCGCGGAGGCGTGGAGGCCGCGCGCGAGCAGGACGTGGGCGTGCTGCTGGTGGGTCCCGAGGCGACTCTGCGCGCCGAGCTGACTCACTACGACACCGCCGGTCTGGATCTCACGATCGTCCATGCTGACCAGGTGATCGGCATGGACGAACATCCGGCGGAGGCCGTGCGTGCCAAGCGGCGCAACTCGATGACCATCGCCCTGGAACAGGTGCGCGATGGGAAGGCCGTGGCCGCGGTCTCCGCCGGCAACAGTGGCGCGATGCTCGCCGCGTCGCTCTTCACGCTGCGGCGCATCCCCGGCATCGAACGGCCAGCGCTGGCGGGCGTCTTTCCCGCGGCGGGCGGCCGGCGCACCATGGTGCTGGATATCGGCGCCAACACCGATTCCAAGCCCGCCTACCTCGTTCAGTTCGCCCTGATGGGCTCGATCTATATGGAGCAAGTCTTTGGCGTCGCCAACCCGCGGGTGGGGCTGCTGGCCAACGGTGAGGAAGAGACCAAGGGCGACCAGCTGGTGCGTGAGGCACACATGCTGCTCAAGGCGGTAGCGCGGTCAGCGGGCGTCAATTTCATTGGCAATGTCGAAGGGCGCGACGTGAACGCCGGGACGGTGGATGTCGTCGTCTGCGATGGGTTCGTGGGCAATGTCGTGCTCAAGCTCGCCGAAGGCCTGAGCCGTATGTTGCAAGACACTATCAAGGCGGCTATTAAGGCGAACCCGCTCACCGCGGTGGGCGGCCTGCTGACCCTCCCGGCCTTCGCGCGGGTGCGCAAAACCTTCGACTACGAAGAGTATGGCGGCGTGCCGCTGCTCGGCCTGAACGGCGTCAGCGTCGTCTCACATGGGCGCTCGGGTCCCAAGGCGATTAAGAGCGCGATCCGGGTCGCCTGCCAGGCCGCGGCCGCCAATGTGCCCCAACTGATCGCCGAGGGCATGGCGCGTATCGCGGCGCAAGCCGCGACCACCACACCGGCGCCCGCCGCGCCCGTGGCGGGCGCCGCGCCGGATGCGTCCGGGGGCAGCGGCGCCGGGGACTGACCCCCGCCCGGCGCGTTCATGTGGCTGGCCGTTTGCCCTTGCGTTTGGCCGCGCCGCCCAGCTTGCCGATGCGGCTGTAGAAATCCGCGCCCTGGCGCTCCTTCGTGCGGTTGCCGCCCGTGCGGCCCATCGCCGCGAAGTGCTCGGAGCCGAATTTCGCGACATTGGCGCGTCCACCCTTTTTGGCAATCGTGCGATAGTAGTCGGTGCCGCGCTTATTCTTGAGCGCGATGCCGCCCAGCTTGCCAATCCGCCGGTAGTAGTCTGATCCGTACTTTTCGCGTACGGCGCGCCCGCCCTTTTTGCCCGCCGCGGAACTGGTCATCGGAGTCGTGTTGCTCTCGTCATCGGCCATGCTCGGACCTCCTCGAGCTGGTCCCGCGTGGGGGATCTCCAGGCCGTTTGCCTGTAGCGCGCAGTATATCCCCCGCCTGCCGCTAACGTCAAGCGATACGCGTTTGCTCTGCCGCTCGCGAGAAAACCGGGCGGATATACGTCCGGCTACGCGTCAGGTGATCTGTGCCCGCTGCGTGGCAGCGGGCGGACGGATGTGCTGCGAGCGGGTCGCCGGGGTCTCGGCTGATGCCATCGCGGCAAACTCAGTGTTTGCCGCATGTGCCCGGAAGGTGTAGCATGGGCGCGGCGCATCAGCGCCTACCTGCCTGATCGCCAACTGTATCCAGTTCCGCTAGATGCAAGGAGTTTTCGCATGCGCAGCCTGCGCCTCGATGCCGCCCGGTCTCTCTCGCTCCACAGCGCCGTGCGCCGCCGGATGCTCACACTCGCCGTGGTGCTGGCAGCGAGCCTATTGGCGGCGGCTTGTGGGCCGTTCGGTGGGCCACAGCCGATCCAGTCCGCCGTGCTGGGTGGCATGCAAGCCGCCTTTACTGCCAAGTACGGAGCGCCAGCCCACTTGACCGACCTTGGCCCCCTGTATCTGGTCTCGATCCAGGGAACGGCGACAGCGCTGAATCTCTTCGAGGTGAAAGGTGTTGAGGGACAGGCCCATGTCTCCACCGTGGGTGTCCTGCCACCACCGGGTTCGGACGTGAGTTGGGACAATGCAACCGCCAGCAAGGTCTCTGCGCCGTTCGTCCCGTCCGACGCCAAGCATGTCTCGGATATGCCGGGCACCAAAGGCACCCTGCACATCTATGGGAGCGCGGCCCTCGCCGCTACCTTCAGCGCGGACCTGTTCGTCAAAGCAACCGATCACACGCTGGTCGCGCCGGGTACCTTTACCATTGCGTGTGAGTCACTGTACCCAAGCCAGGCTATCCCAATATGTCTCCTGCGCGTCGGCGTGTTCGACAGCTAGCGGTTATCCCAGCGCCGGGCGGTGCAGATGCCAGTTGGTGTCGCGCTGGTAGGCCTGGCCCATACGCAGCACGGTGACCTCGTCGAAACGCCGCCCCACGAGCTGCAGCCCGATGGGGAGCCCCGCATCACTGAACCCGCAGGGCACCGTCAGCGCGGGCTGGC
>DASYGC010000419.1:0-6824 GCA_036000225.1 Ktedonobacterales bacterium
CGGAGGTTGGCGTCGACGCCTCCGACGCGTCTGCGTCGGAAACGGCGGGCGACTCAGCAGCGGCTAACTCGGTAGCAGCCGGCGCATCGGCAGCGGCCGGCGCATCGGGTGCGACGTCCGCGGGAGCCACCTCGGGCGTGGCGGCCTCGGGCGCAGCTGCTTCGGGCGCAGCGGCCTCGGGCGCAGCTGCTTCGGACGTGGAGGGGGGGCTTTCAGTGGGCGCCTCCGCCTGCGCCAGGGCTGGCTCGGGAAGGGTTGGCCCAGTGTCAACCGGCATCGCCTCGGGCTCGTTCGCGTCCCTAGACACGGCCATATCCGACACCGTTGGCTCCGACATCGTAGGCTCCGGCGGTGCCGCGCCATCTGGCGTGGTGGCCGTCTGCCCGCGATCGAGGTTGGCCTGGGCCGCACGGAAGGCCGCGGCGAACGCGGTTTGCGGCTCCTCGGGCGGCGCCGGTCGTGCTGGCGGCGGCGCCGGATGCGCTGAACCGACAGCCGTGCCGCTCCCCGTAGCGACTGGCTCGGTACGACCATTGGCCGGCTCAGCCTGCTCGTCTGGAGTGGATGGCATCGCCGGTGCCTCAGCATCCGCACCTTCTAGCGCCTGCCGTACTGAGAGACCCAGACGACGCCGTTCCGCGTCGATGCGCAGGATGCGGACGGTGACCTCCTGGCCCTCATGCAGCGCCGTCTTGGGATCCTGCATGCCAGCGGGCAGCTCGCTCAGGTGGATCAGCCCTTCTACGCCATCCTCGATGCGCGCGAACGCGCCAAATGGCGCAATCTTAGTGATCGTGCCTTTGACGAGCTGATCGGGCTGGTAGCGCTGCTCGACCGTCGTCCAGGGATCGACCTCCGCGCGCTTGATGGACAGAGCGATCTTCTTCTTCTCTTTGTCCACCGAGAGCACCTGAACCTCGACCTCCTGGCCGACCTTAAGCACCTCGCTGGGGTGATTGACCCGGCTCCAGGCAAGCTGGCTGATATGCACCAGGCCATCGGCCCCGCCCAGATCGACAAAGGCGCCAAAGTTGGCCAGATTGCTGACCACCCCTTTGCGGACTTCGCCCACCTGCAACTCGTTGAGCAATTCTTCGCGGCGGCGCTGTCGCCATTCCTGCACGGCCAGCCGCTCGGAAAGAATCAGGCGGTTGCGATTGCGATTGATCTCGATGATCTTGAGCTGCAGGCGCCGGTTGAGCATCGACTGCAGCTTGGTCTGCGTCTCCGCGTTGTCGGCGGTATCCTCGCGCTTCAAGTTCAAGATCTGGCTGATCGGGACGAACCCACGAATGCCCTCGAGGTTGACAATCAGGCCACCTTTATTGTGGTCGATCACCTCGGCTTCGAGCAATTCGCCACGCTCGTACTGCTCCTGGGCGATGCGCCACTGGCGTTCCAGGCGCGCGCGCCGGATCGACACGATGGCATGCCCTTCGGGTGTCTCGGGCTGCATCACGTAGACGAGCACGTTGTCGCCCACTTTGAGCTCGGCCAGCGAGCCATACCCCTGCCCCGGTAGCTCCTTGGTGGAGAGCACGCCCTCACTCTTGAGCCCGATGTCCACCAGAATCTCTTCTGGATCGATGCGGACCACCTGGCCCTCGACGACATCGCCGCGCTTGATGCTCTTGAACGAGCCTTCCTGCTCGTCGAGCAGGCGCTGCATCTCGCTCATGTCCACTTCGTCGGTGCCGTCGTCCTGGTCTCCGGCTCCCGCCGGCGCGGTGCTGTCTGTGTCGTCGAACTCCATTGTCCCTACCCGCCCGCTGTTGTCAGTGTCCGGCGTATCGGTCAGGTGACCGAACCCATTGGCCGGAGAACTCCCCTGCTCATCTGGATGCATGGGCATTGCTGCTGTCCCCCTCGGATCCGATTTCGGTCCGCGGTGTGGGCCACGACGCCAGCGGCCGGGAAACAGGCGGTGAGAGCCTGATCCGCGAAAATGCCGCGGGGATGCCGCGCGCCACAGCGCAGACACGTGAAGAGGGTGACAGCGCGGCGGACAATGAGCCGCCAGCGTCGAGAGGGCGCGCCGTTTGGGGAGGGGCGCGAGCGTGTTCAAACAGGCTCAATATGAGACGGATTGCTCGGCCATACCCTACGATTGTTGCCTACGTGATGCCAGACTCGTGGCTCAATCCCTGCACGTCTGAGCATAGAACACAAAAAGGAGCCGACGGGAGCGTTCGCTCTCGGCTCGATGCTTTGTCTCCAATGCTCGCGTCCACGCGAGCCGCGTTGCATGCCCCCACTTCAGCGGCTATTATACCAAAGGCCAGGCATTTGCGCAAGCGGGAATCTGAGTTTCCGTTTACCTACTGGTATAGACAAAGCGAGGGGGGCATGGCGCAACGGGTTGGGCATGACCAGGCGGGAAAGGCGAACGTGTCACGAACCGCGCTGCTGAACAGCGCGGGCGTGCTCGTCGAGTTCCTCGCGCGCGTGCTGCCATCGCAAATGACCGCGCCGCCGGACGACCTCTTCACCGCGCCACCGCGCCAGGCGGCTGTGCTGGTGCCGCTGTATGCGCGTGAGGACCGCCCGCATCTGCTCTTTACGCGGCGGGCGCCGACTCTGGCTCGACACAGTGGGGAAATCTCATTTCCTGGCGGCGCGCGCGATCGCGTGGATGCCACACTCACCGACACCGCTTTGCGCGAGTCAGAGGAAGAACTGGGCATCAACCCATCCAGCGTCGTGATTCTCGGACAGTTGACGCCGGTGTTTACCGTGGTCAGCAATTTCCTCATCAACCCTGTCGTCGGCTGGTTGGGAACCGAACTGGCACGGTTCACCCCAAATCCCGCCGAAGTGGCCGAGGTGATCGAGGCGCCGCTGGCCGACCTGGCTGATCCGGCGATTTTTCACATCGAGCAGTGGCAGCGCAATGGTATACCCCATCCGGTCTACTTCTTCCAACTGGGCTCCTATCGCATCTGGGGCGCAACGGCGCGCGTCGTGCACGATCTTCTCACCATGCTTCCCGCGTGAGAGTTAGCGTGGAGTACGCGCCATTCCCGACGACCCGTCCGCACGGCGTACCGCGCATCGCGTATCGCGACATTGACGTCTGGGACATGCCAGTTACTCCACTGGAGATCATCCGTCACGCATATCGGAAGCCCAAGCGGTGTCATTCAGGCCCCCACCTGGACATGCGTTGTGGGTGGTGTCTTCCGTAGTGGCCTGTCGGGTGTCCGCCCGACAGGGGATCTGTAGGCGACGGTTCTTGTAGATCAGTTATTCCGCTCAGCAAGCGCACGGGAATCTGGTGCGTGGGCCGCGTGGAAGCGTCGTCACGGGTACACCCGTGCCCTGAGGCGGCATTCCCCACTTCATTGCCCCACTTCATCAGGATGCTGCTGTGATGCCTTCGCACCGCGCCCACCACCACCCGTCGCGTCCTACGATTTCGTCCTAGCGCCCGCTGCCGATCTATTGAGTGATGTCATCCGCTGATGCCAGGTCACGGACCGCTGGCACCGCGTGAAGGCTGGTTGCCGCGCGCACGGCATCCGCGATGGCTTGCGCTGTGAGTTGGGCCGCCAGCGCGCCAAGTTGCGCGAGCAGCGCCGCACCCACTCCAGTGGGCGCCTGCTTGCGCTCAGCCGCTTGTGCCAGACTCAGCGCGAAGACCGTGTCGCCATCGAAGGGCGTATGCGCCGGGCGAATGGCGCGCGCCAGGCCATCCTGCGCCATTTGCGCAAGCTTGCTCGCTTCCGCCTTCGAGAGCGGCGCATCGGTCGCGACCACGCCGATAGTCGTATTGGTGCCCGCTGGTGGCTGTGGTAGCGAGCCAAACGGATCGCCGCCGGATGTGTCGCCAGTCGCGGGAAGCCGATCGGCCAGCCACCCCGATCCCGCCGGGCCACGTGCCCCCGCCAGGATTCCACCGCGTGCGACGTCGTACACATCACCCAGCGCGTTGACCGCGACCAGTGCCCCGACCATGTGCCCATCCGGCAGTGCCGCACTGGCGCTGCCGATCCCACCTTTCATCGCCAGCAGGGGTCCGCCCAACTTGCCCACGGTGGCACCGGTACCCGCACCAACCGTGCCGTGCGCGATTGGACCGCCGCTCGCCGCCTCTGTCGCCCGTGCGCCCGATGCCGCGTCAGGACGCCGATCCGCGCGTCCGATGCCCAGATCGAAGAGCGCCGCCGCCGGAACGATGGGCACGCGCGCGGTGCCGGCGGCGAAGCCGACGCCGCGCGCTTCGAGGACCCGCAAAACGCCGCCCGCGGCATCCAGACCAAAGGCGCTGCCGCCCGCGAGCACCACCGCGTGCACCTCGGCCACCGTGCAGCGAGGATCGAGCAGATCAGTCTCGCGAGTCGCCGGTGCGCCACCGCGCACATCCACGCCGCCAATCGCCGGCCAGGCGCAGACCACCACCGTGCAGCCTGTCGCGGCTTCCAGATCGGTGTCGTGCCCTACGAGCACCCCCGAGACATCCGTGATATCGCCGTGCATACTCATCCTCGTTTTCCTCGCTCTCTGATGCCGTGGCCCCCACCGGACCGCACACCTGGCCCATTGTGTTCGCGCCTCGATCCGTTGGCGCAACCGCTGACTCCCGGGATTCTTTGGTGGTATGGTGGTGAAAATGGCTCACAGCATCCAAAGTTTGGCAAGAGGAGAGTCCGTTGGAACAGTGGAACGATCCAACTTTCGCGCGCGCCTGGACCGAGGACAATTCCGAGAAGCCGCATAGTCTGCTGCGCGAACAGCAGCTCGATCTGCTAATCGCCATGGTGCGGACCCATTGCGTCGCCGCTGGGCTGCGACCACACATTCTCGATCTGGGCTGTGGACCGGGGATCGTCGCGGCGCGCATGCTGGATGCCATCGCCGGCAGCACTTACGTCGGCGTGGATGCCTCACCGCCGATGCTCGCAATGGCTCAGACGCGCTTGGAGCCGTACACCGGTCGCTATGCGCTGGGCCAAGCCGATTTCGAGGCGATGACTCCTGAGCAGTTGCCGGGTGGGCCATTCGGCGCGGCGATCGCCGTACAGGCAATTCACAATTGCAGTGACGAAGGCAAACAGCGTGCGTACGCCAGCGCGCGGGCCGTGCTGGCGCCCGGTGGTCTGTTCGTGCTTTCCGACCGGATGCGCATCGTCACGCCCGCGCTTTTTCCGGCGTATTTGAGTGTGTGGGACAGTCTGGACAAGCAGCCGGCCCAGCAAGGTTGGCAGCACACCGAAGGGCGTAGCTTCGGCGAGCATGCGCAATCAGTCGCCGAGCGTGGTGACAGGCCGGGCAGCCTGGAACAGAATCTGCTCTGGCTGCGCGAAGCCGGCTTCGCCGAGGTTGCAGCGGTGCATGTCGTCGGCATACGCGCCATTATCGTGGCGGTAGCTCAGTTGTGACTCCATAGTAACGAGTGACCACGATGCGGGTTTTCTACAGCCGGGACTACACGTTGGCCGGATACGCGTTCGACACCACACGCAAGGCGCAGTGGGTAGCGGAGTCATTGGCCGAAACACCCATCGCGCAGGTGGAGATCTGTGCACCCGCCGCCACTAATGCGCAGCGTCTCGGTCTCCTACACGATCCGGTCTACGTGGAAGCCGTACGCAGTGGCGCGCCACGCAGCCTGGCGCAATCGCAGGGCTTCACCTGGGATGCCGGGATGTGGCCGATGGTGATGGCCTCTAACGGTGGCGTGGTGGACGCCGCCAGGGATGCCCTGGTGAACGGCGTGGCTGGCTCGCTCTCCAGCGGGTTGCACCACGCGCGCCGCGATCATGGCGCGGGTTTCTGCACATTCAACGGTCTCGCCCTTGCGGCGCGCGCCGTACTCGATGCTGGTGCAACGCGGGTTTTGATTCTGGACCTCGACGCCCATTGCGGTGGCGGAACACATTCGTTGATCTCGTCCGATACGCGCATCTGGCAAACGGACATTGCCGTCAATCTCTTTGATGCCTACCAGCCGACCGAACGCACAACACTGGACCTGGTGAGCCGCTCAGAGGCGTACCTGCCCACTCTCGAAACGCGTCTACACGAGTTGGATGGCGGCGGATCGCGTTTCGACGTGTGCCTGTACAACGCGGGCATGGACCCATACGAAGGCTGTGAGGTCGGCGGGCTGGCCGGTATCAACCAGGAGATGTTGGCTCGACGTGAGGCGCTGGTCTTTGCCTGGTGCCGGAAGCATGGCATTCCTGTGGCCTTTGTGCTGGCAGGTGGCTATATCGGCCCGCGCCTCTCACAGGGCCTATTGGTTGATCTGCACCGATTGACCATCGCCGCGGCGGCGCAGCCTGCTGACGCAGCGACGCCATGACGACGCGGCCACCAGACGGCTTGTCGCCGGACGAAGTTCGGACGCTGATCGATGCTCAGTTTCCCGCTCAGCACGCCGAGCACGCCGAGCATACCCACCGCATCACGTTAATCGCGGAGGGCGGCGACTTTCAGTCGTTCGTGGTTTATGGGCGCACGGTGCTGCGCTTTCCCAAAGACGACGCGGGTGCCGCCTGGTGCCATATCGCGAGCCGATGCGCCACCTTTCACCCGACGTGCTGACCCAAACTATGATGCCGTATCTCATGGGCATGGTGATGCCGCCCGCGCCCTGCCAGCAGCCGTCAGTCGTCTGCCACGACGACCTGAAGGGCGAGCACATTCTGATCGCGTCGGCGGGCGACGCCATCACCGGTATCATCGACTGGAGCGATCTTAGCCTTGCGGATCCCGCGACCGATTTTGCGGCCTTATCATCTGGCTGGGCGGTTCGTTCGTTGCCACCGTCTTGCGCCAGTACACCCTGGAGAGCGATGGCCAAATCCTGGCGCGGGCACGCT
>DASYGC010000420.1:0-3772 GCA_036000225.1 Ktedonobacterales bacterium
GCTGGTGACTTCGCGCACCGAGAGGGCCGCGCCGCCGCGGGCGTCGCCATCCATCTTGGTCAGGATCAATCCCGTCAGTCCCACCGACTGGTTGAACTCGTCGGCCACGCGCACCGCATCCTGGCCGGTCATCGCGTCCACTACCAGCAGGACTTCCTGCGGCTGTACGAGCTGGCGGATGGTAGTGACCTCGGCCATCAGGTCCACGTCGATGTGCAGGCGCCCCGCCGTATCCAGGATCAGGATGGTGAGCGCCTGCTCGCGCGCCCACTTCACCGCGCGTTGACAGATATCCACCGGCTTGTTGCCCGCTGCCTCGGCATAGACGGGAATATCGAGCTGGCGCCCCAATTGCTGCAATTGCAGCACGGCGGCCGGCCGCTGCATATCGGCGGCGACCATGCCGGGTTTCTGTCCCTGCTTGCGGAAATAGGCGGCGAGCTTGGCAGCATGGGTGGTTTTGCCTGATCCTTGCAGACCCACCAACATCAGAATGGTGGGCGGCGCGCCGGCGAAGGTGATGCGCGGCTTGCCCGACTCCTGGCCCTCGGTGCCACCCAGCATCTCGACCAGCTGATCGTAGACGATCGAGATCACCTGTTGGGCGGGCGAGAGGCTTTCGAGCACATCAACACCCACCGCGCGCTCCTGCACACGGGCAACGAATTGCTTGACCACCTTGAAGTTGACGTCGGCCTCCAGCAGGGCCTGACGGACCTCGCGCATGGCGTCGGTGACATCCTTTTCCGTCACTTTGCCCTTACCGCGCAAACGGTCGAACACGCCTTCAAGGCGGGCGGAGAGGCTTTCGAACATGGGATGCAAGCTCCAATACTCGGTCGCGGCGCCGCTCACGCGGACGCTCGTCGGTTCGTGGTGTGTCAGCTCGTCGGCGGCGATCAGTGTTGGGCCGCCATGCGGCGGTCTGGTTGGCGCGTGGTCACCGGCCCGCACCCCAATTATACCATCCTGTCTCGCGCGCGCCTGCTATAATGCGGAGGGAGGGATGCGTCTCGCTCAGCGGTCGGCGGCCACGCCAGACCGCTGTGTACGCCGCTAGCCCGCCGTCGCGCCCGCCGCCACCTAATTCCGCTTTCGCTTCCCGCGCACAGAAGTAGTCTGTGTGGAGGAAGTTGGATCAGGAGGCTGCTGTGATCGCAACGGTGAACAACATTCCTACCCCCACTACGCGTCGCCCCTTGACGGCGCCACGGTGTCAGGCTGGGGCCACAGCGATACCCATAGCGATACCCATACGGAGGCGAGATGGTATGGACGAGCCAGTCGAGCAGCTGGACCCTCGAATCCCGAAGGTGCGTACGCGTCTAGGCCAGCGCACGCCCAGTGGCGGCTACGTGATTGCGGATATCGAGGTCGTGAAGGCGATTCGCGAGGCCGATGCGCGCGCCGATACCGAGGCCGTGCGCCAGCTGTGCGAGATCCTCATCAAACGCTGTATGCCGGAATTCCAGCGCCGTGCCTGGGGGCTGCGCCACCGGCCCGAGCTGATGGAAGATGCCATCGCCAGCATGATCGAACAGTTGATCCGTGAGGCGCGCGATCCACGCGAAACGTTTATGACCCTCAATTTCATCCACTATCTGCGCTGCCTGTGCGCTGACAATTTCACGCGGGTGCTGCGCCAGGAGGGTCTCGCCTACCGGCGCGACGCCGAGGGACGGCCGGCTGGCCGTCCGCAACATGTGCCGCGGGCGCTGATGGAGCGCGCCGAGCCGGCACGCGACGAGGCAGAGGGACACGAGACGGGTATCGGCGCGGTGGCGGACCCGCAGGATGCGCTGGAGGAGCGCATGGCGGCCGTAGAGGCACAGCGCATCATTGGCTACCTGCCCGATCCGCTCGATCGCCAGATCATGGTGTTGCGTGCACTGGAGAAGATGCCCTGGGATGATATCGCTGACCTGTGCGGCAAGACCGAGCGCACCATGCGGCTACGCTACGAAAAGGCGCGGGCGCGCCTGCGCGAATGTCTGGCGGCCGAGAGCGATGGCATGGCGGTGGCGGGACTCAGGCTGCGCTAGTAGCATCGTGGGCACGGGATGGCGTTGCCGGTTCGTGGCGCCACATCTGGAAGGATAAAAGCGAAGCGCCGCGGAGCGAGGCCGGACAAGACGGAGCATGACGGACCGTACGGGATGGGACGAGGAGCGGAACCATGGGACAGAATACAGGCGGGCGTGATGCGCGGCAGAGCCAGCCGGCGCACGACGATCGCGAACTGATGCGGCTCAAGCTGGAGTTGGTGGCGGCGCGCGAGCGCGGCGAGGCGCGCGCGCTGACGCGGGTGCTGGCCGGCCATCCCCACTATGTGGCGGAATTGACGCAATTCGCGGCGAGTCTGGTGGCCACCAGCGGCTACGAGCGCGCGGAGCCGACGGCACAGACGCGGGCGATTGCCGAACGGGCGCGTACCCGCGCGCTGGCGGCGCTCTTCCCCGTGGCGGCGGCGCCCAGCCACCTGGCCGGTGGGCTTGGCGCGCGTGCGGTGGCCTCGCTCAAGGCGCTGCGCCGCGCGCACGGTCTCTCACTGGCGGCGGCGGCGCGCCGCTTGGGCCTGGGGCTCGATGTGGTCCAGAATCTAGAGGCCGGCTTGATCCGCGCGGCCTCCGTCCCCGAGCGGTTGACGCGCGCGCTGGGTGAGCTGCTGGAGACCAGCGCCGAACAGATACGCGCCGCCCTGGATGCCCAACTCGTGCTGCGCCCGGCGTTGCAGCGCGACCGCTCCGCCAATGCCGCCGAACTGCCGGAACTGGACTTCGCGGAGGCCGTGCGCCTGAGTCCCGCGATGACCGCGGCGCAGAAAGCTGAGTGGCTGGCCAGCTGATCCACCTTCTGCTGCCGCTTGCGTTCTGAAGGCGACCTTGCTACAATAGCGCGGCGCGAGTGAGGACCCCGTTGTGGTGGGGCGGACGCGGACGCAACAGCAGGGAGGCGGGCATATGGCGGGCAAGCAGACCTTCGTGTGTTTTGCCGCGGAGGATGCCTTCCGTTCGGTGCCGATCCTGGCCGCGCTGGATGCCTGAGAGGTGGCGCACACCGAGCTGGACACCGCCGCGCTGGCCGGCAAAGACCTCTCCAGCGCGACCCAGCGGGCGATCGAGCAGTGCGAGGTCTTTCTGCGGTTGTGCACTGGAGCCACGGCGGCCTCTGAGCCGGCGACGCGGGCGACCGACAGCTTCCGCCAGCTGCTCGAAGACGATCGCCGCAAACGACGCACCCGCCGCGTGCTCGTCAACCTGATCCTGGATCCCGCCTATGTTAACGACCCACGCGATGCCTCGCGCCTCTACATCATCACGGCGAACAAGGAGCGCACACTCTGGCTCGAAGAGCTGGCCATTCCGCTGAGTGTCGCCAGCATCGCGCAGCGCGTGAGCCGCCGCGCCGTGCTGGGCATGGGTGCTGGCGCCGTGCTGACGCTGGCGGCGGGCGGCGCGGCAGCTACCTTGCTCGTGCGCCAGCAGCAGGCGCAGGCGCTGGCGAATCAGCCGCTGCCGGTCAGTCGCTCATCCGGCCAGCCCAACCAGATGTTCACGCTCAGCACGGCGTCCGGCGACGTGACATCCATTCCCCCATTGGCTGCCGACGGCCAGCACGTCTATGCCTTGGCGTGAGCTGATGTGTTCCGCCTCTCGCTCACCAATGGATCCTATACACCGCTGAAGTTCAATTTTCCCGTGGGCGACTACACCAACGAGCAGGACCCCATTTTCACTGCCGCTCAGGGGATGTTGTTCGTGCGTGGCGCGCT
>DASYGC010000421.1:0-4077 GCA_036000225.1 Ktedonobacterales bacterium
TGTCGCCAATGTTCGCGAAGAAGGCGCGTCCGCCGACCAGCGTAAGCAGCACGCATGTGGTGCCCATGCCGCTGTGGGCCAGGTGCTCGCGTGCGTGATTGTAGATCGCGGCGTTGGCCGATTGGATCGAGCGGGCCAGCGCGGTGATGACGTCCTCGTCCGAGTCCTGATAGTACTGCTCGCGGATCGTCTGGACACCGATTTCGGAGGCGATCTCGCCCGCGGCATGGCCACCCATGCCGTCGCAGACGACAAACAGCGCGCCGCGCCGCTCGAAGAGGTCAGGATCGTCCGGCACAAAGTGGATGACGTTGTCCTGGTTCCGTTCGCGCCGGCGACCGACGTCGGTCAGCGCGGCGACTGCCAGTCGGAGTATTTTGGTCAACGCCCTCGCTCCTGCCTCCACGCACGGTCTCGCTGCCGTAGCACAACGCGCCCATTCTACACCGACTGGGCTGAAAACGCAACGCGACACCGCCCGGTCTGCCGGGCCTGCCTGGTCTGCTGGGCCTGCCTGGTCTGCCAGCTAAGGCGAGTTGCCCTGCCCAATGCCATGTGGCATCATATGGACGACTGGTGGACGTTTGAAATCGGGCGGCGCATGGTCGCGAGCCGTCTCAAACCATTACAATTCGCTTCACATGCCGCACGCGTCCATCCCGGCTGTGAGAGGGATTGTCGCACGCTGGCGTATGGTATGAGGAATAGGTGCGTGGCGACGGTGTTGCGCGCGGCGAAACCAGCTGACAATAGCGCGTGCGCGGGACCGCGCCCAGCTGACACTGGCAGGCGGAGCGCCAGAGCCGGTAGGGCGAATGGCTGTGTTGTCCCAAATATCAGGTGTCGCACGTGCAGGTGATGACCGATATACGGGCTGTCATGTAGAGAAAGGAGTGCGGCTACTCAGTGGAGGGAGACACGTTGCAGAAGGGCTCCGCTGAAGTGTGCCGCGAACTGGTGTGAAATTGGATGAGCGACCAGCGCTTTCGACCGCGGAGATCAGTACCGCCGCGCGCTCGGTGATGGACAATATTGAGCGCGTCATTGTCGGCAAGGATGAGGCCGTTCGCTTGACGCTGATCGCCGTCATCTGCCGCGGGCACATGCTCATCGAAGACGTGCCTGGCGTGGGGAAGACCGTGCTGACCAAGGCGGTGGCGCGGTCCATCGGCTGCACCTTCAAACGCATCCAGTTCACCCCCGATCTGCTGCCCAGCGATGTCACTGGGGTCTCGGTCTTCAACCAGAAGACAGGAGAGTTCGAGTTTCATCCGGGTCCGCTCATGAGCCAGTTTGTGCTCGCCGATGAGATCAACCGCGCGACCCCCAAGACCCAATCCGCGCTGCTCGAAGCGATGGAGGAGGGCCAGATGACGGTGGATGGCGCCACCTACCGGCTGCCCGATCCCTTCATCGTGATGGCCACCCAGAACCCGATCGAGTACGAAGGCACCTTCCCCCTGCCCGAGGCCCAGCTCGACCGCTTCATGCTCAACATCAGCCTGGGTTATCCATCGCCCGCCGATGAGGTGCAGATCCTCGACCGCCAGCAACATACCCACCCGATCGACTCATTGGGCCAGATTCTGAGCGCGGAGAACCTGCTCAACATGCAGCAACAGGTGCGCGATGTGCGCGTGAGCCGCGAACTGCGCGAATATATCGTGGCCCTCACCACCGCTACCCGCCAGCACCAGAATGTCTACCTGGGTGTCAGCCCGCGCGGCTCGCTCGCCCTCTTCCGCACGGCGCAGGCCCGCGCGCTGCTGGATGGGCGCGACTATGTGATTCCCGACGATATCAAGCGCCTCATCAAGGCGACGCTGAGCCACCGGCTGATCGTGGCGCCGGCCGCGCGTGTACGCGGGGTGTCGTCAGCCGCCGTGCTCGACGAGATTACCGGCATGGTGCCGGTGCCGGGCGGACCGTGGGTCTCGGATGGGCGCCAGTCGAATAGCCGGTAGCACGGGTGGGTCATGGTCGCTGATATGTTGATTCCTTGACCGGGAATGAGTAAGGATGACGCCATGCGCGTGTGGCAGTTGATCGGCATCACCCTGGTGCTGGGTGTCATGTCCATCACCACGGGCTGGAGACCGTTGTTTGTGGTGACCTATGCCCTGATCGCGGCGCTGGTGCTCTCTTCGGCCTGGATGGCGTTGAGCCTGCAAGGTATGTCCTTCTCGCGCACCACCCCAATTGCCCGCGCGCAGGTCGGCGAACGCATGGAGGAGCGACTGGCGCTCGAGAATCGCTCGTGGTTCCCCAAGTTGTGGGTACAGGTCAGCGATGAATCCACGCTACCGGGCCACCATGCTGGCTACGTTTCGAGCCTGGGTGCGCACAAACGCATCACCTGGCGCGCGCGCACACTGTGCCGCCAGCGCGGGCGCTACCTGCTGGGTCCCGTCTCGGCCACCACCGGCGATCCACTGGGGCTCTTTCAGCAGACGGTGCCGCTGGCGCCCGCCTACCCGTTGCTGGTGTTGCCCACGGTGCTGCCGCTGGAGAACTTTGTGCTCTATCCCGGTGCCATGCCGGGGCGGGGGCGGGGATCGCAGCGCTCGCTGCAAACGGCGACCAATGTCGTCACCGTGCGCACCTATGTGCCCGGCGACCCACTGACGCGCATCCACTGGCGCTCGACCGCGCGGATGGGTCAGTTCATGGTCAAGGAGTTCGATCTCGATCCCACCGTCGACATCACCATCTTGTTGGATCTCGACCGGCGCGTGCAGGTGGGGCAGGACGAGCAATCTACCGAGGAGCATGGGGTCACGATCGCGGCCTCGATCGCCAACTATCTGCTGCGCCAGAAGCAGTTGGCGGTGGGGCTGGTCGTCTCGGGCATGCCTGAAGGCAGCCTGTTGCTGGATCGCGGCGAGCGCCAGCTCGATCGCATCCTCGAATTGCTCGCTATCGCGCATCCGCGGGTGAACGCGCCGATCAGCGAGGCGCTGGCCCTGGAAGCGGTGCACCTGGCGCGCAGCAGCGTGTTAGTGGTCGTCACCGCCTCGACCGATCTCGATTGGCCCGAGGGCATTCACCATCTGCTGCAGCGCGGCGTGCGTCCGCTGGTTATCACGCTCGATCCGCACAGCTTTGATGCGAGTTATCCTGACAATCACGCGGTCGTTGAGGCGCTGACCGCAGTGGGCGTGCCGCTCATCAGTGTGCGCTATGGCGACGATCTGGTGGCACTCCTCAGCGGCGCGGCACGCGAGCGAGGGTATGTCCCATCCCTGATCTCCACGTAGCGCGGCGTCGCGAAGAGGGACCGAAGCAGAGACCCAACAGCTGGCACACCATCATCGAGACCCCGACCCGGCGCAATGCTACGAAGGAGCAGCGCATGCAGACCCTGATTTCCCCCGAGACAAGCCCAGCGCCCGCTCCGCCCGTGGCCGCCACACCGGAGGGCACCGCCGCCGGTCGCGCGCGCCGCCCGCTCTTCGTGCTCTGGCCGGAGGATGGCATCATCACCGTACTGCTGCTCTGTCTGGCGGTGTATATCACCATCGCAAGCATCCAGGCGGTCAATCCACCCTGGGCGCCGGGGATGTCGATCCTGACACCGATGACCCTGGTGGGCCTGCTGATGGGGCTAATCGCCGTGCAACAGCGGGCGGTGCCGGTGATCGTCGTACACCTGGTGGCGGTGGTCATCGGTTGTGTGCTCGCGTTCTGGCAGACGGCGGGGGCCGTGCTCGCCGGCGACCGGGGTGTCCTCTGGGTCCATCTGGGCATCTGGTTGCAGCGGGCGCTCCACAACAAGACCAACGACGATTTTACGATCTTCCTGCTATTTCTCGCGGTATTGAGCTACCTGCTCGCCTACCTCAGCTTCTGGTTGGTCATCCACTCGCGCCGGCCCTGGCTGGCGGTGCTGGCTTGCGGGGTGGTGCTGCTGATCAATCTGGATTTTGCCAATCCTGACGAGCTGATCTTCCTGGTGCTCTTCTTGCTGGTGGCGCTGCTGCTGCTGGTGCGCTTTACCCTGGCCGAGAACATGCGTCTGTGGCGCTTCCGCCGCTTGCGCTTCTCGCCCGACCTGAGTTGGGACTTCCTGCAGGCGGG
>DASYGC010000422.1:0-2149 GCA_036000225.1 Ktedonobacterales bacterium
ACTCATTGCACGCTCCTGATGCCAGACTTCGGCTGATCGCTGTGTTCGCTCGCGCCCATCATGCTCTACGGCCGCTCCCGCGTGTCCGTTGCGGGAATGTGCGGCCGTGTGCTCTCTGGTGCGCCGCCCGATCGCGACGCATGCGCCGGCGCGTGGGTTGCGCGCTGGCGCGACGCTCCCTCGCTCCAGCGCGACACCTCGTCCTGCGCCCAGGCGCTGGCCGCGATGATCGCCGCGATATCGGGATCGTCAATCACCGCGTGCCGCGCCAGCACCGCCTCGATGGCCTCCGCAATCTCGGTGAGGCGCAGGTGGCCGCTCAAAAACAGCGCGACCGCCTGTTCATCCGCGCCGACGAACACGGCCGGGGCCGTGCCACCGCGTGCGCCGGCCTCGTAGGCCAGGCGCAGGCAGGGGAACTGGGCGAGATCCACCGCCTCGAAGTCCAGCCGGCCCACCTCCGGCCAGCGCAACGGATGCGCTAGCTCGGTGTCCGCGCGATCCAACCGCAGCGGATAGCTCAGCGCGTCCTGGATCGGCAGGTGCATACTGGGCAGGCTGGCCTGCAGCTTGATCGAGTCGTCGACAAATTCGACCATCGAATGAATGATGCTCTGCGGGTGGACCACTACCTCGATACGGTCAAAGGGGATATCGAAGAGCCAGTGCGCTTCGATGACCTCCAGCCCTTTGTTGGCCAGCGTCGCGGAGTCGATGGTGATCTTGGGACCCATGTGCCAGGTCGGGTGCGCCAGCGCCTGCTCGATGGTGACCTCGGCCATGCGCTCGCGTGGCCAGGTGCGCAGCGGCCCACCCGAAGCGGTTATCAGCAGGCGGCGCACCTCGGAACCGCGCTCGCCGCGCAGGCACTGCCACAGTGCGCTATGCTCGCTATCCACCGGCAGGATGGCCACGCCCGCGCGTCGCGCTTCGGCCATGACCCGCTGGCCCGCCATCACCAGCGTCTCCTTGTTGGCCAGGGCGATGGTCTTGCCGGCGCGGATCGCGGCCAGCGTCGGCTCCAGGCCGATCAGCCCCGAGGTCGCGGCGACGGTGATGCTGGCCTGTGGATGCGTGGCGACGGCGGTCAAGCCGGCGATACCAGGAATCGAGCGCACGCCCGCCGGGAGTGTGCCTGCCAGTTGCCGCTGCGCCACGGCGCCATCGGTGAACAGGGCCACCAACTCGGCGCCGAATTCGCGCGCCTGCTCGGCCAGCAACGGGGCGTTCGCGCGTGCGGCGAGCGCCACCACCTGGAAGCGCTCGGGGAACGCGCGCACCACATCGAGCGTCTGTTGGCCGATGGAGCCGGTACTGCCGAGCACGGCGATGCGGCGGGGGAACTCATCCATGGTAGGTGCGCGGCCTCCTCAGGCGCAAAGGAGTACAGTCTGGGTTGGTGTCGCATGGCAACCGCGGACGGTGCCCGACGCGCCAGATTATAGCACAGGGGCCTCACCGCTCCCCCCGGCCCCCTCTCCTGCGAGGAGAGGGGAGGTGCCAGGCGCTCCCCGCCCACTGCCGCACGCGTGCGGCGCCGCTGGCTCCCTGTCCCACCGCACGCGAGCACAGATGTTGGCTCCCCTCCCCGGCGCGGGGAGGGGTCGGGCGAGAGATCAGTCGATCTGGGCGCGTTGAAGCTTGCCACTGTAATCCACGTAGATCGCCTTCCACTCGGTGAAGAACTCGAGCGCGCCGAGACCGGCCTCGCGGTGGCCATTGCCCGTGCCACGCGTGCCGCCGAAGGGCAACTGGATCTCGGCGCCGGTGGTGCCGGCGTTGATGTAGAGGATGCCGGTCGTCACATCGCGCATGGCGGTGTAGACGGCGTTGACATCGCGCGTGAAGAGCGAACTGGAGAGGCCGTACGGCGTATCGTTGTTGACGGCGATGGCCTCTTCGAGGCTGCCTACTTCGATCACCGAAAGCACGGGGCCGAAGATCTCCTCTTGCGCCACTCGCATCTGGGGCGTGACGCCGGTCAGCAGCGTGGGGCGGTAGAAGTGGCCGTGAGCCAGCTCCCCCTCGCGCGCCGGCTGGCCGCCGGCGGCGATCGCCGCCCCGTCCGCGCGGGCCACTTCCATGAAGCCGTGGATGCGTGCGAGCTGGCCGGCATTGACGACGGGTCCGACATCGGTGGCGGGATCGA
>DASYGC010000423.1:0-3580 GCA_036000225.1 Ktedonobacterales bacterium
GCACTGTTGCTGGCGTTCGGCGTTTCGGGGGCGATCGGGGTGGGCTTCGGCTTCTATCCCGCGGTGCGCGCCTCGCAGCTCGATCCCATCGTGGCGCTACGCACGGAATAGGCGCATCGGACATGATATCGTGTCAACAGCGTGACAGACTGCTTCAGGTCATTCGCCAGCGTCCACGGTCGTCTACCGGCGTCCAGACTCGTTTATCGCTGGCTCGAGGATCTCGTGCTGCCGTGCTAGCCGATCCCCTGGTGGACAACTTGGTGTACCAAACTCGGGGGTCTATTCCTCACAGCAATTGTGCTGTGCAGTGTGCATTGCATATTGTAGAGCCATGGCGTTCACTGAGTATAATGTGAGACACGCGTGCCCTCTCAAGAGCGCAAGAGAGAGCGTCGACGATTCCCGAACGGCGGGAGTCATTCAGTGCGGATGCTTCGGCCGGGGCAGGGACGGGCAAAAGGGAGGGGACTATGGCAAACGCGGGTGATATGATCGAGCATCCGGTTACGGGGGAGAGATTTACGTTTCTACGAGTGGCCCAGGACACTCACGGCGAGCAACTGCAGATCGATTTTCGTGTCCTGCCCCACGGCTTCGCGGCCGCCGAGCACATCCATCCGCGGCAGGTGGAACACTTCCAGGTAATCTCAGGCACACTGAGAAGCCGTATCGCGGGTAAGGAGCAGGTTGCTGGTCCGGGTGAACATCTCTCGATACCTGCGGGCGTGCCCCACGTGTGGTGGAATCCGGGCGACGACGAACTGCGTGTCCTGCTCGAGTTCCGGCCTGCCCTCAAGACGGAGTCCTTCTTCGAGACCTTCTTCGGCCTGGCGCAGAACGGGAAGGTGAACAAGAAAACTGGGCTGCCGAATCTCCTGTGGATAGCGGTCGCGATGCGCGGGTTTCGCAATGAGATGCGCCTGGCGCGCCCTCCGTATCAAGTCCAGGTGGCGCTCTTCAGTGTGCTCGCGCCGCTCGGAAGGCTGCTGGGATATCGCGTTCCCCGCTCCTATCCGCACATAGGCGTGTAGGCGCTGCGGACGGCGCCGCATTGATGCGCTGCTACTGGCGTTCGGCGTCTCGGGCGCGATTGGGGTGGGATTTGGTTTCTACCCTGCGGTGCGCCTCGCAGCTCGACCCAATCGTGGCAGTGCCCACAGAGTCACCTGGGCGCCAGTCTGGGGTTGGAGAGCAGCGAGTAGCGAATAATGGCATCATCCACGCTCGATCGGGACGCCATTCTGCGGATTATCCGCGACTGGTCGCCCGATGAACAACTGGCGCTCGCGCAAGCGATTTTACAACAGATGGGAACGCCATTCATCGAGGAGCCGCTGGCGCCGCCCGACTCGCGCGGGCTTGCCGGCTTGATCGCCAACGGGCACACGCCGCCAACAGACGAAGAGGTGGCGCGGTGGCTCGATGAGCAGTGCATGGAGCAATATGGGAAGCAACGTGCCATCTAGACCAGTGCGTCCACTGCGTGTGTTCGCCGGAACACACGTGACCGTTCAGCCTTAGGCGATATGAGGGACGCATGACCGTTGCCACACTCGCCGCCGCCGCGCCGGTGACTCCCGCCTGGCTGACGCTGGCGCTGCGTAACGCTGGCTCGCTGCCACATGGCACGGTGACCGCGGTGACGCCAAACGCCAATGCCGCCTTCAACTCGGCGGCGCTGCACCTGGAGCTGACCTACTCGCCCGATGCGCCCGCGGATTCGCCGCGCCGGCTGTTCCTGAAGCGCAACCTGGCGGCGGCGTGGGCGGTCCGCGCGGGTGCTCACGAGGTGGCGTTCTACCAGATGGTGGCGCCGCAGCGCGAGCAGGTCCAGCCAGTCACCCAGGTTCGAGACGACCTGGCCGGCGAACAGCAGGCGAAAGGCCGGGTGGCGCAACGGCCGGCATTGATCCCTCCTCAACGGCGCAACACTCATCACAGTCTCGCATAGGAGTGGTTGGGAGCGGCGGGAATCTTACACACCTGTTGATGGCATAGCCCCTTCGTGACCCGTTCGCCCGCGCATCGCTCCGCTTCGTCTAACCTGTGAGAGAATGGGAGGCGCCACGAGCGCGCATTCACCGGCGCGAAGAGGGTCATTGTGAAGCTTGAAGAACAGCACAGACCAGACCAGAGTCAGGCGCAAAGCAAGCGCCAGCCGGCCCAGACCTCGGGGCAGGACCAGCAACACAGCCCGATCCGCGCGCAGTATCTCGGGGTGAAACGCCAGTACCCCGACGCGATAGTGCTCTTTCGCCTGGGCGACTTCTACGAGCTCTTCGACGACGACGCCGCGTTGGTGGCACGTGAGCTGGAGCTCACGCTGACCAAGCGCGAGTGGGGCCGGGGCGAGAAGTCACCGATGGCGGGGTTTCCTCATCATGCCGCCGATGGCTACATCGCGCGGCTGATCGGGCGCGGCTATCGCGTGGCGGTCTGCGAGCAGATGAGCGATCCCGCCCTCGCGCGCGGGCTGGTGGAGCGCGAAGTAGTGCGCGTGGTGACGCCAGGGACGGTGGTAGATCCCGCCATGCTGGCGGCCAAACGCAACAACTACCTGGCGGCCGCCGTGTGGGGGCGCGACGCGGTGGGCGTGGCCTATGTGGATGTGACGACCGGTGAGTTCGCGACGACGCAGTTCGCCGCGGTTGATCCAGAGGCGGCGCTGCTGCAAGAACTGGCGCGGATGCAGCCAGCGGAGGTGCTGGTCCTGGCCGCTCCCGATCCCGTCCCAGCAAGGCGCGGGGAGCACACCGTGCGTCCACCCGCCGCGCCGCGCCGCCCCTTCCCAGCCTCGGGGGACGATGCCAGCGAGCTGCTAGATGGGTCCGGCGCGGATGATCTCGCAGGGCCTGAGGATGGACACGAGGATGGAACTCCTGAGCGTCCAGCGGGTCCCTTCGCCGAGCGAATGGGCAACGACACGCCCCCAGACGCCAGAGAAGACGACGAGCCTGGCGGGCTGGCCTCGCGGCTGCGCGAGCTGGATGGGCGGCTGCGCACGGTGGTGACGCCATACACGGCGCGCGCCTTCAATGAAGAGGTGGCGCGCGCCTGCCTGCGGGACCAATTCGGCGTGGCCTCGCTGGAGGGCTTCGGCTGCCAGCATCTGCCACTGGCGGTGCGCGCGGCGGGGGCGGTGGTGGCCTACTTGCGCGAGACACAGCAGGGGGCACTGGCGCAGCTCACCGCACTGGAGACCTACAGCACGAGGGGCTTCATGGCGCTCGATACCTACACGCGGCGCAACCTGGAACTCTTCGAGAGCGGGCGCGGCGGCGGCGTGAAGGGCTCGTTGCTCTGGGTGCTCGACCGCACGCGCACGCCGATGGGCGGGCGGCTGCTGCGCCGCTGGGTGGGGGAGCCGCTGTTGGATCTGGCGGCGCTGCGCCAGCGACAGGCGGCGGTGGCGACCGCGCTGGCGGATGTGGCGCTGCGCGCCCGCGTGGCGCCCGCGTTGAGCCGGGTGGGCGACCTGGAACGGCTGACCAGCCGTGTCGTGCAGCGCATCGCCACACCGCGCGATCTGGTGGCGCTGGCGGCGGGCCTGCGCGCGGCGGACGAAGTGCTGGCGCTG
>DASYGC010000424.1:0-3386 GCA_036000225.1 Ktedonobacterales bacterium
GCGGGCAGTTTTTCCAGGCGCGCCAGCTCGCGCTGCGCCTCCTTGGCCGCCTCTTCTGGCAGATGCGCCTCCGCGATCTTGTCGCGCAGTTGATTGATCGTCGCGGCCTCGTCGCTCTCCTCGCCCAATTCCTTCTGGATCGCCTTGAGTTGTTCGCGCAGAAAATACTCGCGCTGGGCCTTGCCCATCTCCTCCTGGGCCTGGCTCTGGATCTTCTTGCCCAGCTCCAGCACTTCGAGCTCGCGATTGAGAAAGGGGGTAATCTTTTCCAGCTTGGCGCGCACCGAATCGAGTTCGAGCAACTGCTGGCGCAACTCCAACTCCATCTGCACACTGCTGGCGATCAGATAGACCACTTCGCGCGCGTCGTCCAGATTGAGCGCATTCACCGCCAGCTCATTGGGCAGGTATTGCACCAGGCTGACCATGCGCTGGAACAGGACGATGGCGTTGCGCTTGAGCGCCTCGGTCTCGGTATCCGACTCGGTGGTTTCCGGCGCCAGGCGCACATGGGCCCTGAGGAAGGGGTCTTCCTCGGTGTAGTCCTCGATGGCGATGCGATCGAGTCCCTGAACAATCACCTGGATGGTGCCATCGGGCATGCGCAACAGTCGCGCGATACGTGCCACCGTACCGATCCGAAAACAATCAGCCGGACCAGCGTGCTCGATATCGGCATCCTTCTGGGCCACCAGACCAACCAGCCGCGCGCCGCGCATCGCGTCGTCGATCAGGCGCTTGGAGCGATCCTTGCCGACACCGAGCGGCACCACGGCGAAGGGGTAGACCACCGTGTCCTTCAGCGGCAGAATGGGGAGCGTGTCGGGCAACTCGAAGGCGGTGGCTTCGCTCTCGTCGCGCTCATCCTCTTCGTCGGCGTCGTGTTGATCGGACGCGGCATCCCTGGGTGCTTCAGGCTCCCCTGGTGGTAGTTCGGACGCGCCAGATGGGTCAGGCGTGGGCGTGTCACTGTCGCGCGTCGGGGGAGGCATCTGGTCTGGGAGCGGCGCCGGCTCGGTAGGGGCGTCCGGTGGACGCTCGCGCTCTGGTGGACGCTCGCCGGCAGGCGCAGGCGACCGATCGGCATCCGCATCGGTACCCGCTGGTCCGATGTCCCCGGACGCCGGACTCTCGTCTGTCTCGCCAGCGCCAGCCGCACGCGTCCGAGTAGCGCCAGCCAGCCAGACCACCTCCGCCGCTGATGGCAGCCATTTGCGCGCCAGGGAACCTTTCGCGCCGCTTCCCTGGGCATCCTGCTCGCGACCTACGGCGTCATCATGCATGAGGCAGTTCTGCCTTCCTTCTTGTGGTGAAACAGACTCGGTTGCGGTGAATACGCCGCGCATCGCGCCAGATCGCTGGCGTATGGTCTTAACTGAGCAGGAGCCGGAATGGTTGAGCGTTCCGTGTCTCATCGCGCTCATCGCGCTCGTTTCGCCTGCGGTTTGGCTCTAATGTGGGCGATCTAGCCGGCGCGCTGAGCCTTTCTGACGCTGCGCTTGACACGGCGAAGGTGGCGGCTTGCAGCGGATGGGTCGCTTTGCGCGACCGAGTCACCAGACTGGGGCGTGGCACGATGGACTCCGCTGCGCTCTCGGCCGCTTTGGGCAGCAGCACGCGCAAAAAACCATTGGCATAGGTCGCCGCGACACCCTCACGCCGCACCCTTCCCGGTAGCATAATTTCCGCACGAAACGGGCCGTACCGGATCCGCGCCTCGTGGTAACACACCTCGGTCGTCTCGTCCCGATCATCCTCACGCCGGCCCGTCACCACCAGCGCATCCTCGTACAGCGTGATGTTGAGGTCCTCCTCGCGCACGCCGGCCAACTCGAGTTTCACCTGGATGGCATCGGGCGTTTCATGGATATCCGCCGGTGGACGCCACTGCGCCGAGCGCTGCAGCATCGAATGCTGTGGACTCTGACGCAGCAGATCATCCATTAACTCGCTGTAGTGCCGCTGGAGACTATGCGACACCGACTCATCCTCACCAAAGTGATAGGTCACGAACTTGAAGTGCATTCGCATGGGTTCCCCCTCGTTCACTCTGGGCGCGCTGACGCATGATCGAATTAGTCGGTGAGAGGTTCTCCCCCCAATTATCCCACACGCCCACGGCCATCGCAATACGACCGAACGCTTGTACAGTGGTCGCGCGATCGAACGCATGCCCCCTGGCCAGCTCTGGCCAGCTCTGGCCAGCTCTGGCTAGCGGCGAGCTGGCAGAAGCGTGCAGAGATAATGGTGTTCGTTGAGCGAGCGCTGCTCCCCCGGACCCAGGCCCGCCGCCTCGGCATCCTTGAGCAACTCGTCGGTGGAAATACGGGCCTCGACTGGTGGCCCTATCTGCTCCGACAGTTTCTCCCATTCGATGACCGCTACCTTGCCATCCGCCTTGAGCAGACGGCCCACGCGGTGCAGAAAGCGGGCGCGCTGGTCCACCTCGTTGAGGGTAAAGGCCAGCAACACCAGGTCGGCACAGTTTGGGGGCATGGGAATTTCCGTATCGCTCGTCTTGACGATGCGTACGTTGGTCAGGCCATGTTCGAGGACGCGCGCCTTCACGGCGGATAACATGTCGCCCTGGATGTCGGCGGCCAGCACACGGCCCTCGATGCCAACGATCTCGGCGGCTGGAATGGTGAAGAAGCCCGGCCCACAGCCGATATCCGCGATCGTGTCACCACGCGCGAGGCCCAGTTCGCGGAGCAGATCAGCCGGGTGGAGCAGCGCATGGCGTTCCTCCGCCAGCAGGCGATCTTTCTGGCGGGGATCAAACTTGCGGGACATGGCAAACTCCTTCGACGAGCGGCGCGCGCACCACCCGATGGTAGCACAGCCCGCGCTGGCGCGTCAAAGACGCGCGCCCCGCGATCGCCTGAATGCTCGGGCGATCGCGGGGCGCGGAACGTGGCTGGTTACCGCTTCGTGCGGTTGAATGGTTCGCCCGTGGCGCTGACCCCAACGAATGGCTCTGCCGCGTCAGACGACGTCAGGAGGCCGTAGCGATGCGGCTTCCTGAAGGCGTTGCCCTGCTGGGTCATCGTTAGTTTTCCTTGGCCTGGTGATCGCTCCGAGAGCGATAATGATGCTACATTGCTGCGCTCTCACACCAGGCGCCGTGGATGCTGCTCTCGATTCAAGGCACTCAACGTACTGGCGCCTGCGTGAGCGTGCGCAGTTGGATCGCGGCCTCGTCGCGCGTCAGGCGCCCCGCCAGCAATGCATCGAGCACTGCCCCGACCGGATCGCTCGCGGCGAGGACAGGCCCCGCGGCGGTTGGCGCCAAAGGAGCCGCGGACTGCTCGCTGGCGGGCGCCGCATGCGGCTCGGTCCTCCGTTGCTCGATGAAGCGCCACAGGTGCAACCCGGCGATAAACAGG
>DASYGC010000425.1:0-10087 GCA_036000225.1 Ktedonobacterales bacterium
AGGAGGAACATCCATGGCGCGCAGTGTCATCATTCACCTCATCAATGAGGATCCGATTGTGGCCGAAATGGAGGATCTGCCTGGCGCGACCGCGACCAGTGTGGCGTTCACCAACCCGCGCAAGCGCGATGGCAAGCCCGCCGGCTGGGTGACCCCAGGCGCGACGGCCTTCATCTTCTCGATGGCGCGTGTCAACTTCATCGAAATCATGACCAGTGAAGAAGAGCGCCGCAACGTGGTGGAGTTCTTCCGCGACCGCTAACCCCTGGCGCACCACGTCCGATCCTATTCGCGACTGGCCCCCGCCGGCGAACACGTGCTATGCTGAAGCAACTCGTGTTCGTTCGCCGTCATACTCGAGAGATGGGCGCCATACCAGCCCTCGGAGGACCAGTTCGTGGAGCTCAGCGCCCCTTCGGCGCCCTATACGCCGGGCGTTCCCAGCCGGCCAGCGCATTGGCGCTGGAATTTCGCGGTGCTCGGCGGCGATATCGCCTTTTTTACGCTGGGACTCAACATCAGTTCCGCCCAGACGATTCTGCCCCTCTTTGTCCAGCATCTGACGACCAGCAATGAGGCGGTGGCGTTGATTGCCGCCGTGCGTGCTCTGGGCATCTACGCTCCGCAGTTGCTGGTGGCGCGCAGCGTCGAGCGGTTGCGCGTCGCCAAGCCGTTGATCCTGTTCGCGACGATTTTCGAGCGTGTGCCCTTCCTGCTGCTGGGGCTGGGCGCGCTGTGGCTGGCTGGCGGCGCCTCATCACTGCTGCTGGGCTTGTTCTTCGTCATGGTCCTGGTGCAGCAGGGCGCCGGTGGCATCACCTACCCGCCCTGGCTAGATTTCGTCGCGCGCGCCATCCCCAGCGACTGGCGTGGGCGTTTCCTTGGGTGGTGGAGCGGCGTGGGCGGTCTGCTGGGGATCGGCGGCGCCGCGGTGGCGGCGCTGCTGCTCGCGCGCCTACCCTGGCCGTTCAATTTCGCGTTGATTTTCGGGCTGACGTTCGTCGCCATGATTGTTTCGTTCGTGCTGCTCGCCCTGGGTCGCGAGCCACCACGTCCACTGCGCCGACCTGACCCAGTGAACCCAGCAGTGAACCCAGCCCGGTTGCCTGCCCTACCGCATGGCGCGGACGCGCCATTCGCCGTTCCAGGTGCCCTGCGTCCGCTAGCGCATGCGCGTGAGCTGCTCGACCTGCTGCGCGACGACCGCGGCCTGCGCAACCTGGTGATTGCCAATGCGGCGGCCGGCGTCGCCACCATGGGCGGCGCCCTGTTTGCGATTGCCGCGCTGCGCCAGGGTGGACTCTCCACCATTGAAGTCGGCGCTGAAAGCACCGTGCTGGTCATCGCGTCCACCGCGGGCAATTTTGTGTGGGGAACGGTGGGTGACCGCTTTGGCCATCGCTCCGTGCTCATCGGCGCGGCGCTGTGTTCGGCCGCCGCCGCCTCAGTGGCGCTGCTGGCCCACGGCGTGGTCGCCTATAGCGTCGTCTTTCTGCTGCTGGGGCTGAATTTGGCGGCACTCTTCCTCTCGCAATTGACGTTCATCAGCGACTTGGCGCCGCCGGCACGCCGCCCCACCTACATCGCGCTGACTTCGGTAGCTTACGCCCCCTTCGCGGTTGGCGCCCCCATCCTCGCCGGCTGGATCGCCGACCACTGGGGCTACACTCCCGTCTTCATCCCCGCGATCGTCGCCGGCGTGATCGCGGCGCTGATTTACCACTACTTCGTGCCGCAACCCGGCGCGGCTCCGTCCTCGCCTACTCCGTGACATCGCTCCAGCGCGTCATACGACTTTCGGATAGACCGCCCTGTAGCGTCGTGGCGACGCTATCCTACGGGGCGGGCGCTCTGGGCCGCGTTATGCCGTCGTGGCGCACGGGTGTGCGCTCTGGAGGCGAGGTACAGGAGTTCATCCGAATTGCGGATCAGGTGACCCAGCGCCCCCAGACGTGTATACTGGAGCCCACTGGGCAGCGCCACGTGGCCGGCTGCCAGCCCAGCCAGAGGGAGCGAGGCACATGGCAGCACAGCGCACGCAAGCGGCACCTGACCGTGGGGCTAGCGACGGCGCGGCGCAGCTGCCCCCGCTCACGCAGCGCGCGCGTGTCGGCATCGTCGTGGTCGCGCTGGCGGTCTTGCTCCTCTCCATCGCCAGTTGGGTGTGGTTCATGGCGCACGCGCTGCGTGCTCCCGTGGGCCAATATGATTTCTCGACCTATTATGCGGCGGCGGCGGCGCTGCGGGCCAACCCGCATGCCGACATCTACACGTCGAGTGTGATCGCGGCGACCGGCGCGTCCGCTCACGTCCAGGTACAACCGCCACTCCCTTTCACCTACCCGCCACTGGTCGCCTACCTGTTCATCCCCTTCACGTTCTTCTCGTTCCACGTCGCCGCTCGCCTCTGGATGGCCGCCAATGCCGTGCTGTGGCTCGGTTGCGCCCTCGTGCTGGCGTACGATTTGCGCCTGCGCTTTGACCAGACGCTGGCCGCCGCGACCGGCGCTGTGTCCACCGCCCCCGTCTCGAACCGCACCACCGCGCCGGCGCGCCTCTGGTCGCGCGCGGTGGTCGATCCCGCGCCGTGGGTGGCCGCGGCGGCCGCCGCAGCCCTGTGCCTTGCCTTCACGCCCGCCGCGCAGACCGTCCTGTTGGGTCAGGTCAACTTCCTGGTGCTGCTGCCACTGGTGGCCGTTCCCTGGTTGACGCGCCACCGCCACGAGCGCTGGGTGGGGATCGCGATCGCCGTGGCCGCCATGATCAAGCTGACACCGGCCGCGTTGCTCATCTATCTCGCGCTACGCCGCCGCTGGTCAGCGCTGCTGGCCGCGCTCGTGGCCCTGGCGGCGCTGTCGCTCGCCAGCATCGCGCTGATCGGCCCGCAGGTGTTCTTTGCGCTGGTGCCGCAAGCGCTGCGCGTGGGCGGTGGCGATGCCACGCTGGGCCACAATGAGGCCCTGTTCGCGCCGGCCATCGCCGGAATCAGCGCTGTCGCGCCCCGATTGGCCGGCCCGTTGCATGTAGCGGAGTACGCGCTGCTGGCGCTGCTGGCGCTGGCGCTGGGGTGGGTGCTCTGGCATGCCCCCCGCGCGCGGCGCGACCAGGCCGCGCCGCCGCTGCTGGCCTCCGACTGGCCGGCGTACGCGGTGGCGCTGTGCGGCATGGTGCTGTTGTCCCCAACCGCCTGGGTCCACCACTACCTCTGGCTCTTGCCCGCCGCGACCCTCGCGCTGATGCCCCTGGCGCTGGCCCTGCGCTGGATCGCGGGCGCGCGGCTGCGCGTGGCGCTGGGCCAGCGCGCCACACGGCTGGCGCTGTTGGCGATAGGGGGCAGTGTGCTGCTGAGCCTCGCGCTGCCGCATGAATGGGACACGCAACCCAAGCCCGCAACCTCGCTGCTCCTCGGCCTGCCCGTGCGCTGGGTCATGCTGGAGTTCCGTCCCGTGGGCGCGGTACTGATCCTGCTGGTGGCGGCATGGCTGGCCCTGCGAGGTGGCGCGTTCACTACGGCTTCTCCGCGGCCAGATGATAGCGCGTCACGGTAGCCGTTGAGGGCGGATGCGGCGCGCGACCCGCTCCGGCGCGCCGACCGGCGCTGTGGTACACTGGCGGGTAGACCGTTCGAGACCCGCGATGATGCCGCGAATGTGATGTCGAATCGGATCGGATCGGAGGACGCGATGGGTTCCGCGCTGAGCGGCTCGGGCGAGCGGCGCTGGGCCGTGCTGCTGGACCTGGCCAACTTCGCCATCGGGCTGGAGCGCACTGGCCGGCCTTTTGATGCCGGACGCCTCGTTGATGTGCTCAAGCGCGAGAAGGGTGAGTTGGTCCTGCGTGAAGCCTATGGCGACTTCGATCGCTACGCCGCGCTGGGCACCGCGCTGCGCGAACGCGGCTTTGGACTTTCGCACCTGCCGCGGCTGACCAAAGGCTCCGAGAAGAACCACGCCGATATCCAGATGGTCGTTGATGCCATGCGTGTCGCCTTCACCTCGCCGCATATCGACGCTTTCGTGCTGCTCTCCGGCGATAGCGACCTACTGCCGCTGGTGCAGGAATTGATCCGCATGGGCAAACGCGTCGATGTCGTCGCCGTCGCGGGTTCGGCCAGCGCGGCACTGGCCGCCAACTGCCACCAGTTCGACACCTACGAAGACCTGCTGACTACCGCGCCCACCGAGCCGGCCGGCTCCCCCACGGGCAATGGCGCCGGCTCCGCCCCCGGCCCTGGTGGCGCTGAGGGCGCCGGCGACAGCAACACCGCGCCCGCCACCCTCGACCAGGCGCTGCACTTCCTGCGCCAGTCGGTGCTCGAGATGCAGGACCGCGGCAGCAATACCCTGGATTCTACCGTCTACGACTACTTACGCCTGCTCAATCC
The DNA here is from genome assembly GCA_036000225.1 of Ktedonobacterales bacterium. Taxonomy (GTDB): domain Bacteria; phylum Chloroflexota; class Ktedonobacteria; order Ktedonobacterales; family JADMIN01; genus DASYGC01. Next base: position 4,385 of record DASYGC010000425.1, read on the forward strand.
CGCCTTTAGCGTACGCGCGCTGGGCTTCCGTCGCTGGCGCGACTTCCTGGATCGCGCCGCCGAGTTGGGCGTCGTCCACGTCGAGTCGCGCGCCAGCAATCTGGTCGTCACACCGGGTCCGCCGCCGCAGCAGGCCACCCCCAGCGGCGTGCTGCGCCGCTCGCGGCTGGGCCGCATCCGCCGCACCACCCCATGAGCCGCGCGGCGACCTCGCCTACCGGCGCGCGCCGGTGGGCGCCCACGCTTCGCCGCCGCGCCCGCGTCTGGGCCGCCCGCGAACCAGCCCTGATCGCGGCCACCATCGCCACACTCGCCCTGTACTACGTGATTCCCGCGCCGCTGCTCGCGCTGCCGCTCCTGCTCGCCTACGCCGCGCTCGCCTGGCTGCGCCTGGATATCGCACTCGCCACACTGCCGCTCAGCTTCCCCTACTGGTTCGTCCCCAAACATATCGGTGGACATGCGGTCTTGCCCCTCAGCGAGATCGCGCTGGGTGTCTGCCTGGCGGTCGCGCTGGGCTACGAACTGCGTCACGGCTGGCGCCTGGGTGGCCCTCGTGCATGGCGCTGCCTGGCACGCCGTCTGCGCGCCCTGCTCGCTCGCCTGGGCTGGCCCCTCGCGCTGGGCGCGCTGCTCCTCGTCGCCGGCGCCACCTTCGGCCTGCTCGTCGCCCGCCGCCCACCTGAGGCGCTGCGCGCCTGGCGCTGGGAGATCGTCGAGCCACTGCTCTACCTCCTGCTGCTGCTCTGCTACGCTCGCGGCCCGCGCAACATGTGGCGGCTGGTATGGGCACTGCTGGGCTCCGCTGTTCTCCTCGCCGCGCTGGCCACGCTCCAGATCGCCGCCTGGCGCGTGACCTTCAGCCCCCTGGCCGCGGGCAATCGGCTCATCCCACTGCTGCCCGACGGCGCCGGCCTGCTGCGCGCGACCGCGTTCGTCTATGGCAGCGGCAACAGCCTGGGCGCGGCGCTGGAGCGCGCGCTGCCCCTGGCGCTGGCCCTGGCGCTGGTGCCTCCACGTTCAGGCGGAGTGGGCCGGCGCGCACGTGCGCTCGCACTGGTCGTGTGCCTGGCGCTGCTGCTCGCGCTGGACTGGAGTGGTTCGCGCGGCGCCTGGGTGGGCGCGGCCATCGGCGTGCTGGTCGTCATCTGCCTCACGCTGGGTCGCCCCTGGCTGCTGGTTGTGCTCGCCGCCCTGGGCGGGCTGCTCGCCGTGTGGCAGCGCAACCAGCTCATCGCGCTCGCGCTCGCCGGTCACAACGCCACCGGCCAGCTGCGCCTGCTGCTCTGGCTGGCCGCCTGGCACATGATCCGCGACCATCCCCTGCTCGGCATCGGCCTCGATCAGTTCCTGTACCTTTATAGCAACCTGTACTCCTCCCATCCCTACTGGATCACCGTGCTGAACGGCCACCCCACCATCGCCGGGACCCAACCCAACCTCGCCCACCCCCACAACCTGCTGCTCGATCTCTGGCTCAGCATCGGTGTGCTCGGCCTGGCGGGCTTCCTCATCGTGCTGGGTGTCGTGTGGCGTCGTTGCTGGCACATCTGGCGGGCGGCGCGCCGCATCCCAGCCAGCGCGCGCCAGCGCCCCGCCGCCGTCGGCGCTGTGGCACTGGGCATCGGCGCGTCCCTGCTGGCCGGCATCGTCCATGGCATGGTGGATAGCGCCTACTTCGAGCCCGATCTCGCGCTACTGTTCTGGGCCAGCGTGGCGCTGCTGCTGCTGGTCTCGGGCCGGGCAGGTGCACCCGCGCCAGCGAGCGATCTGGTCAGCGACCACCAATAATCGGCCGGTATGTCCAAATCGCCCGTGTTCGCGCGTTAGCCTTCTCGATGCGCATGTTGCCTGTCGGATGGGGAGTACAGCGTTGGCGCGGACCTGTGCCCAGCCAAGTAACCTGGCCGCGCTGCGAAGAGGATGCTCCGTGACCGATGCTCCCGAAAACGAGCGTCTTTCGATAGCAGAGTTCACCGCGCTCTGCGCTCGCGCACAGTGGCCGCTCTACGCCTTCCTGCGCGGCGTTGTCGGCGAAGACGAACTGGCCCGCGATCTCACCCAGGACACCTTCCTGGCGATGTGGCGCATGGTCCAGCGCGGCGCGCCGCCCGTCGATACCGTGCACCCCGATGCCGAGCGGCGGCGTTGGCTCTTCCAGGTCGCCTATCACCGCGCCATCTCCGCGCTACGCCACCGGCACGTGTTGCGCTGGCACTCGCTCGATGAGCTGGATGACGCCGGTCATGCAACCATCGGCGCCCTGTCCTTTGAGGATGACCTCGCCGAAAGCCAGGCGCTGCGGGCCGCGCTGACATCGCTCGCCCCCCAGGATGCCGCCTGCCTTCTGCTGATCGTCGTCCAGGACTTCACTGCCGCCGAAACCGGCCAGATCCTCGGCGCCACGCCCGCCGCCGTTGCCAAGCGCTTTGCCCGCGCCAAACAGCGGCTGCGCGCGGTCTACCTGGCGCAGAACGCCCCGACCATCGAAAGGTCACCCCAATGAATCACCAGCCCGCCCCCTCACCCATGCTCGCTCCCGAGTGCGCCGTCTATGAGCCCCTGCTGCCCCTGGCGGCCAACCGCCTGCTCGATGGCGCCCAAACCGCCGACGTTCAGGCGCACCTGGCCACCTCCGCCCGCTGCCGCGCCGCGCTGGCGGAGCATGAAGACGTGGATACCGCGCTGCGCCGCGCCTTTGCCGCCCCGCCCGCGGCCCGCATGCCCTTCACACCTGAGCAATTGCTCGCTCTGACTCAGCCTACCACGCGCTCAGTTGGGGCGACGCTGTGCTCCGGTGGACGCTCGTGGCCCGGTGGACGCCCGCGCGCCAGCCGCCGCCTGCTGGCTGGCATGCCCGCCATCGCCGCCGTGCTGCTGCTGGCCCTGCTCGCGCGCTACATCTTCACCCAGGGCTCGCGCGGTGGCGGCGCGGTGGCGACGCCTACCTCACCCGCCGCCGTGCTCCCTCCCAATCTGGATATCAAGAGCATCGCGGTGTTCGGCAACGAGGCGGAATGGGCTGTCGGTGCCACCGTGCCCGACCCCGCATGCCGATCCGGCGGCTGCGGCATCGGCCCGACACCTCACCCGTATATGCAGCCGGTGATGTTGTTTCTGCAGGCGGGCCACTGGGAGAAGCTCCTCACGTTACCGGCGCTCCACCGGCCCGACTATAACTGGGAGTTGAACAGCATCGCGCTGGTTTCGCCCACCGAAGGCTGGGCCGTCGGCGCGCGGCAGTATGCCACGCCGTCGGGAGCCAGCGGCTCAAACCCTGCCAATGCCCGTATTCTGCACTACCACGACGGTGTGTGGCAGCAGCAGGCCAGCTTCACCGCGCCGGCCGGTGTGGGCTTCTTTACACTCAACGCTATCGCCATGTCTTCCGCTGACGACGGCTGGGCCGCCGGCACCGGTGGCATGCTTGTCCACTACACCGGCGGGCACTGGTCGCTCGTATCCAGCCCCACCACCCACGACCTCAACGCCATCGCCCTGCCACCCGGCGGCAGCGGCTGGGCGATGGGCAGCCCCACCACCCTGCTGCAATTCACCGGCGATCGCTGGTCAACCGACCTCACCACTCCCACCACTCCCTGACGGCTTGCGCACTCCCCCCGACCATGCTACACTCACGACGCCGCGGGGGCGCGATGGGTGGGCGGCGATAACATGTGATGGCACTCTGATGGAGGCAACGGCTCAAGCGATGTGGAGCGTGTACCTGGATACGCAACCGCTATTGGTCGGCGGCACTCGGCTGCTGGCCAAGGCGTCGCGGCGTGCCTACTATAGCCCCATCGCCCCGCTGCGCGGTCGCTCGCTGGGGCGTCCAACCTTGCCCGGACAGTCGTGGGTGCGGGTGCGCAACCACATGGCTGGCATCGGGGGCGGCGATCTTCACCTGGTGCACCTGGAGAGCGATCCGCGCGTCGCCCCACTGGCCGCGCCCAACCAGCGCCGTTTGTACCTCGGTCACGAGGTCGTCGGTGTGGTGGTCGAGGCCGGTCCCGCCACCCAGTTCGTGCGGGTGGGCGATCGTGTCGCCTACCAGAGCGAGCAGTGCTGCGCCACCTGTGCGATCGAGCCGCCCTGCCGCCACTGCGCCATGGGCAGCTATGCCTTATGCGAGAACCGCTATCTGCCCGGCCACCAGCAAGTTGGCGGCGGTTGGGGCGATGAGATGGTCGTCCACGAGCGCCAGCTCTTCCTGGTTCCCGATGGGCTGGCCGATGAGCAGGCTACCATGATCGAGCCAGTGGCCGTGGCGATCCATGCCGCGATGCGCCGGCTGCCCCAGCCGGGCGCGAACGTGCTGGTCATCGGCGCCAGCACCATCGGCCTGCTCACCACCCAGGCTATCAGCGTGCTCGGCCCAGAGGGTGTCAACATCACCGCGCTGGCGCGCCATCCCTTCCAGGTCGAAATGGCCGCGCGCATGGGCGCGGGGCAGTGCCTCTACGACGAAGACCTCAACGCCGCCGTCGCCCGACTCACCGGCGCCCGGCGCTACCGCGGCACGCGCGGCGAACTGCTGATGGGCGGCTTCGACCTGGTCTACGATGCTGTCGGCAGCGCCAACACCCTGCAGAGCGCGCTGCGTTGGACTCGCGCTGGCGGCGCCGTGGTGCTGGTGGGCAACCGCCTGCTGCCGTTGCACATTGACCTGACGCCCATCTGGCATCAGGAGGTCGAACTGGTCGGCGCCGCCGGCCATGGCACCGAGAACGCCCCCGGCGCGCAACCCAGCGTCTCGCTCGGTCGCGGCGGACGCGAGTCCACCTTCCAGCTTGCCGCGCGCCTCATCCGCGACCGCCAGATGACCCCCGACCGACTGATCACCCATCGCTTCCCACTGCGCGAGTTCCGCCGGGCCCTGGCCACCGCCCGCGATCGGAGCACGCACCGCGCCATTAAAGTGATGCTGGATATGCGCGACCCCGCCGGTATCGACAAGCCTATCGCCCAGGTCATTGCCGAGCAAGCGGTCAATTGAAGCGCCCTACACCTTGATCGACCCCAGGAACGCCGCGTAGAAGAATACCACCAGGATGGCAAAGAGCAAGCTGTCGATGCGGTCGAGGATGCCGCCATGGCCGGGCATGATCGTGCCGCTGTCCTTGACGCCGACATCGCGTTTGAGCAGCGATTCGGCGAGATCGCCCAGTGTCGCCGCGACGCTCACCAGCACGCCGATTGCCAGTACGTGATACCAGGCTACGCCGATCGGCAGCGTGCAGACGAAGACGCCGATGAGGGCGAAGATCAGCCCGCCGGCCGCGCCTTCCCAGGTCTTCTTCGGACTAATGAGCGGCGCCATCTGGTGGCGCCCGAACCAGCGACCGGCAAAGAACGCCGCGGTATCGAAGCCCCACACGCCAAACAGTGTCGCCAGCATCCACCAAAAACCGTTTACATGGTAGCCCAGTGTTGGCCCGCGCAGCAGCAAGAAGACCGCCAGCGGCCAGCCCAGATAGAACGGCAGCACCATCGTCAGCGCCCAGTCGGTCAGTGAACCGGCCAGCGAGGCCTGGCGCGAAATCATCAGCCAGGCGAAGGACCCCACCAGCATACCGCTGATACCCAGCGCCACCAGCGCCAGACGTTGCTGGGGCAGTTCGGCCGCCACCAGAAACACGATGCACAGCGCGCCGCTCAGCGTCATGATCGGATGCAGGCCACGCTGCGCCAGCATGCGGC
>DASYGC010000426.1:0-8043 GCA_036000225.1 Ktedonobacterales bacterium
CGACAGTATCGTCTGGATTCCGAGCAGTTGTTCCAGGCTGCCATGAAGGCGATTGGTATCCAGATTACGGTCAACAACTTCCCGTCGTCAGATTTCTTCGGGCCAATTCTGTTCCCGAGCGATGCGAAGTACAAGACCAGCAACCCCCAGTGGGATATCGCCGAGTTCGAGAACTCGCTGGGTGTCGATCCGGATACCCACCTGATCTGGGAGTCCACGCAGACACCCCCGACCGGTGGTCAGAACCTGACGTACTACAGCAACGCCGCGGTTGACACCGCCGAGGCGGCGCAGCTCAAGGCCGTGGATCTGACGCAGCGCAAGGCGCTGTTCCACACGATCCACGCGCAAATCCTGATGGATATCCCGACCATCTACCTGTACTCGCCGCTGGATCTCTCCGAGTATCGTGCCAATCTCCACAACTACATGCCGGACAGCATCGGGCCGTCCGAGACGTGGAACATCTGGGATTGGTATCTGAGCTAGCGGCTGTCCTGGAGGCGATAGCACTCGCGACCGCTTCCGTTGCGACCACGGCGGCTCCACTCTGGAGCCGCCGTGGCATATGCAAACCGGCCCCCGCCACCGAGCGAGCACTTTAAAACGAGTCACCAGGCGAGCGTGTGCCGCATATACGGCACACAGGCATGGTTCTTGCCCCCACCTGCCGCGCAGTAGGTATGGATTGTGCTATCATGCTGTCGTAACCGTATAGAGTATCTTGTAGAGTAGCGTGCGTCCGGGCAGCCGGCAACCCGCTTCCAGTCAATACATCATGCCAGCGCGAACGGCCAGCTGGCAACCACAACGCATCATTCCACTTCGTAGCGCATGATCCAGACGATGAGAGCGATTCCCGCCTCTCTTGCCGCTGGCAGTGACGGGGAACAGAGGAAGGTGGCGTTCGTATGCGACGCTATGTGATTCGTCGGCTGCTGCAGGCTGTTGTGATGATGTTTCTCCTGTCGGTCGGCTTGTTCGCGCTCATCCATGCCATCCCTGGCGGACCACAGAACGTCTTTCTCGCTCCGCACATGACAGCGGCCGAAAAACAGGCGATGATCCATAATTATGGACTGGACCGGCCGCTACCGATACAGTATCTGAGCTGGTTGACTGGTATTCTGCATGGTAATCTCGGGATCTCGATCAACGACAATCAGACCGTCGCGAGCGATATTTTCAGCCGGTTCCCCGCCACGCTCGAACTGTTCGCCTCGGCGCTAGCCTTCGCCCTGATCATCGCTCTGCTCGCCGGTGTGCTTTCCGCGGTACGCCAGTATTCAATCACCGACTATAGCATTACCACGCTTGCCTACTTTGGCATTTCCATGCCGATCTTCTGGTTCGGCCTGATTCTACAGCAGATTTTCGGCGTACAACTGCATCTGTTGCCAGTTTTTGGCAACGTCTCGTACAACACCTCCGGCTTCACACCGCTCGACAGCTTTGCGGACTATGGTATCCACTTGATTTTGCCGACCATCGTCCTCTCCCTGTTGTTCATCGCGGGCTGGAGCCGCTACCTGCGCTCCAGCATGCTGGACACGGTCAAGCAGGACTACGTGCGAACTGCGCGTGCTAAAGGCGTGAGTTCCACCCGCATCTTCTTCCAGCATGCGCTCCGCAACGCCTTGATCCCCTTCATCACGGTCGTGGCCATCGACTTTGGTGGCGTGGCCAGTGGTGCGGTCATTACCGAGACGGTCTTTGCGTGGCCGGGTATTGGCTACTTTTTCTATGACTCGCTAAATGACCGGGACTATCCCGTGCTGCTCGCCCTGCTCCTTATCGGCGCGGCCAGCGTGATCATCTTCAACCTGATCGCCGACGTGCTGTACGGAGTCGTCGACCCGCGCATTCGCTACTCATAGGCGAGCCTGGACGGAGAATCCTACCCAGAGACCCAGAGGGAGGCCTACAAATGGATGTGGTGGATCAACCGAACGTTGCTACGCTACCGCCGGCGATCATCGAACTGACACCGGAATTGGCGCGCAAGCGACGCAGCCAGCTCCGCATCATATTCGACCGCTTCATGCGCAATCGGACCGCGGTGCTGGGGATGGCGGTGCTGGGTGTCATCATTTTGCTGGCGGTCCTGGCGCCGATCCTCACCGGCACCACCGCCACGCACAACCCCGCCATCGACCCTACCACCAACCAGTTCGCGGGGATCTCTCTCTCCCACCCGCTGGGCACTGATGAGTTGGGGCGCGACGTCTTCGCCCGGCTGTTATTTGGCGCCCAGGTGTCGCTGACGGTTGGCGCCACGTCAATGCTGGTGGCCCTGCTGATCGGCGTCAGCATCGGGGCCGTCGCGGGCTTCTATGGTGGCTGGATTGATAACATCCTGATGCGCCTGGTAGATACGATGCTGGCAATCCCCTATCTGCTGCTACTCTTCGTGCTCTCACTCACCTTCTCGAATGGCACGGTGCCGGCAATTGTCTTGCTGATTGCCGTGCTCGCCTGGCCGAGTACGGCCCGTCTCGTGCGCGGCGAGTTCCTGGCGATGAAAAACCACGAGTTCTTGCTCGCCTCCCGCACGCTGGGCGCCAGCGATCTGCGGCTGATGCTGCGGCATATCTTGCCGAACGCCGCCGGACCCATCATCGTCAACGCCACCATCCTGGTGGGGGTCAACATCATCACGGAGTCGGTCCTGAGCTTCTTCAGCTTCGGCCTGAATCCACCGCAGTCCAGTTGGGGCACCATGCTCGACCAATCGCGGGATTTCTTCTTCAGCGATCCGAAGATGCTGTATATCCCCGGCCTGGCGATTCTCGTGACGGTGCTCTGTTTCAACCTGATGGGTGATGGGCTACGCGATGCGCTCGACCCGCACATGACCCAACGCTAAGTGTACCGTCGCTCGCTGGTACCACACAGCACACCACCATGCAGTGCGTGAGAGGAGAGCGCGTTTGGCTCCATTGCTTGAGGTGAAAAACCTGACCACGCACTTCCGTACCCGCGCGGGCCCGGTCCATGCGGTGAACGGCGTGAGTTTCAGCCTGAACGAAGGCGAGGCCATTGGCATCGTCGGTGAGAGCGGCTCGGGCAAGAGCGTGACCTCACTGTCGATCATGCGTCTCTTGCCCGTGCCACCGGCTGAAATCGTGGACGGCGAGGTGATCTTTCAAGGCGAGGATCTCGTTGACCTCAGTGAACGCGAGATGCGCAAGATTCGCGGTGGCAAGATTGCCATGATCTTCCAGGATCCCATCTCCAGCCTCAATCCGGTGATGCGTATTGAGGACCAGATCATCGAACCGCTGCAGATTCATCTGGGGCTGAGTGGCGCGAAAGCGCGCGAGCGCGCACTGGAGTTGCTCGAATTAGTCGGCATTCCCGACGCACCACGCCGCATGCGAGGCTGGCCGCATGAGTTTAGCGGTGGCATGCGTCAGCGCGTCATGATCGCCATCGGGCTGGCCGCCAATCCCCAGTTGCTGATCGCCGACGAACCGACCACCGCGCTAGATGTCACCATCCAGGCGCAGATTCTCGAGCTCATCCAGCGTCTACGCCGCGAGCGTAACACCTCGGTGATCTTTATCACCCATGATCTGGGCGTCGTGGCCGGACTGACCGACCGCATCCTGGTCATGTATGGTGGCCATATCGCCGAAGCCGCGCCGACCGAAGAATTATTCGCCCATCCACGTCATCCGTATACGCTGGGCCTGTTGGGGTCCGTGCCGCGGCTGGACGCCGAGCCGGGTAGCGAACTGACCACGATACCTGGATCGCCGCCCGACCTGTTGCATCCACCGGTTGGCTGTCCGTTTCAACCCCGGTGTCCGTTCAGTATCGATCGTTGCAATACCTTTCCGCCCGATGTGGTGGTCGGCCCCAGCCATATCTCCGCGTGTTGGGTCGATGTCACCGATCCCGCCGCGCAAGAACGGGCCATGCGTCGTGGCTTCATTCCTCTCCGGCCGGTCGTCGGCGCCATCTTCGGTGAGTAGCGCGCGATGGCGCGTGCGGATCAGCCGCGCGGCATTCCAAAGCGTTTCGGGTTGTAGGTTGAGAGGGGGCGCGTGATGGCCATGCCGGCGATGACACCACAAGAGACCCAGGCCAGCGACACGATCATGCGCATCGAAGACCTGGTGATGCACTTTCCCATCACGCAGGGGATTATCGTCCAGCGCAAAGTTGGCGCCGTGCATGCGGTGGATGGGGTGTCGCTGAACGTGCCACGCGGGCAAACAGTAGGTCTGGTGGGCGAGAGCGGCTCGGGCAAGTCGACCATCGGGCGCTGCCTCGTGCGTTTGTATCAGCCGACCAGCGGTCATATGTTGCTCGATGGTGAGGACCTGGCGGAGGCTCAGGGTGGCGCGCTGCGTCAATTGCGCCGTCGGGTACAAATGATCTTTCAAGATCCCTTTGCCTCACTCGATCCCCGCATGTCGGTTGGCAGTCTGATTGCCGAACCCATGGTTATCCATCACGTCGGTTCATCCGCCCAGATCAAAACCCGCTCCGAAGAGCTGCTCGCGCGCGTCGGGCTCAACCCGGCGTTCATCGATCGCTATCCCCACGAATTTAGTGGCGGCCAGCGCCAGCGCATCGCGATTGCCCGAGCGATCAGCATCGAGCCAAAGTTCATCATCGCCGATGAGCCGGTCAGCGCGCTGGATGTCTCGATCCGGGCGCAGATCCTCAACCTGATGCGCGGACTACAGCGCGACTTCGGGCTGACCTATCTCTTCATTTCGCACGATCTGAGCGTGGTGCGGCACGTGGCACAGCGCACCGCGGTGATGTATCTGGGCAAACTGGTGGAGATAGGTGACGGCGAAGAGGTGTTCGTCAATCCGCTGCATCCCTACTCCACGGCGCTGCTCTCGGCGGTCCCGATTGCCGACCCGCGCATCGAGCGCAAACGCAAGCGCATCGTGCTGGCTGGCGACCTGCCCAGCCCGATCAACATTCCGCGCGGTTGCCGCTTCCACACCCGCTGCCCGATTGCGCAGCCGATCTGCCGGGAGGAAGAGCCACCGATGGAGGATAAGACCGGCCGCGGACACTTCGCCGCCTGCCATTTCTCCGACCGTGTAGGAAGCCTCGCGCGGACAGGGAGCGTGGAAGGCCTTGGAACGCTTTGACATCTCCCATGGTTCACTGTAGAGCCGCTGAGGCTCCGCGCAGCCCCATAGCTCCCATGCGCGCCTGAGGGCTTGCCCTGCCCCTCGCTGCTTGCGACCCCATCGCGATCGCTGCGTGAAGCCCGTCACCCGCACGGCCAACGGCAACGCGGCTTTCCATCCCCCACGACTGAAGGCAGGAGTCGTCAGCCGCCATGTGATAAGCTGGTGAAAGACGGACATGATCGCGTGTCGTGGCGGCGCGTGGCCGCCGGCGGGAGTCGGTGCTGGCAGGGCGCCCATTGCCACACGCAACAGGCGGCCCAGGAGGCAGGCGTGGAACTGGCGCACATAGCGCGGGAGTTGGCGGGTGCGGCCGTCACCGGGCCACTCGACGGCACGGTCGCGGCAATTGCCTATGAATCGGTGCGGGTGACACCTGGCGCGATCTTCTTCGCAATCCCCGGACGCCGGCACGACGGCCACGACTTCATCCACGATGCCCTCGCGCGCGGTGCAAGCGCCATCGTCGGCGAGCGTCTCGCACCCGCGGGGTTTCCAGCCGATCGCGCCTACCTCCAGGTGCCAGACGCGCGCCTGGCGCTGGGGCTGGGCGCGGCGGCCTTCTACGATCACCCGACCCACACGATGGAAGTCATCGGTATCACCGGTACCGATGGCAAGACGACCACCACCAATCTGGTGGAGGCGTTGCTCGCGCGCGCTGGCCGGCGCACCGGCCTGATGAGCACGGTGGACTTCAAGATCGGTGACCGGCGCTGGCAAAACGATACCCGCTTCACCACCCTGGAGGCGCCCGAGGTGCAGTCGTTGCTACGCGAAATGGCCGCCGCGCGGGTGGAATGCGCGGTCGTCGAGACGACATCGAGCGGGCTGGCGCTGCATCGTGTGACGGGCGTGGAGTACGACATTGCGGTGATCACCAACATTACCAGCGAGCATCTTGAGGTGCATGGCACCCTGGAAAACTACCGCCGGGCCAAGGCGATGCTCTGTGAGGCGATCGATCCAACCCACTCCAAGCTATTGCCTTTCGCCGTGCCGCGCGTCTGCGTCCTGAATGCCGACGATGCCACCTACGCGTACGTCCGGTCCTTCTGTCATGCCCCGATTCTGGCGTACGGAATTGATAACCTACGCGCTGATATCCAGGCCAGTGACCTGCGACTTGGCCCTTCCAGCACCCAGTTCGAAGTGCGCCTGCCCGATGGCGACCGCTTGGATGTGCGCACTCCGCTGGTGGGGCGGTTCAACGTCTCGAATTGTCTGGCGGCGCTGGCTGTCGGCTACGCCCATGGGCTGAGTGGCGAATTGCTGGTCGAAGCGCTGGCGCACGCGCCGCGCATTCCTGGCCGTATGGAGCGCATCGAGGCTGGCCAGCCCTTCACGGTGGTGGTGGACTACGCGCACACCGCCGACAGCCTGGAAAAGGTGCTCCAGACACTGCGTCCCTTGACGAGCGGCCAATTGATCGTGGTGTTCGGCTCCGCCGGTGACCGCAACCGTGCCAAGCGCCCAGTGATGGGCTCGGTAGCGGCCCGTCTGGCGGACTTCGCGGTGATCACCGACGAAGATCCGCGCGAGGAGGATGCCGCCGCAGTGCTGCGCGAAATCGCGCGGGGCGCGGAAGCCGCCGGCGCGCGCGCTGGCGAGCACTTTGTCGAGGTCGTGGATCGCCGTACCGGCATCGCGGTGGCGTTCGCCCGCGCGCGTGCGGGCGACACCGTGCTGCTGGCCGGCAAAGGCCACGAACAGAGTATCATCGTCGGAACCGACAAGCGACCGTGGGACGATCCCACGGTGGCACGTGAGTTGCTCGCTCAGCAGGGGTACGCGGGTTACCCGCCGCATGATGCCTCGGGCGGCTGAGGACCCCGCCGCTGAACCTCAGCGGGTCCGGCTAGCCGTTACCCCATGCGCGGAACTGGCGTTGTACGAGTAGAGAGCACAGAGTCGGCAGAGGACCAGGCAGTTGGATTTCGCTAGGCTATCTTCTCACAGGATATTGGAGTGGCAGGTGGTGAGCGCATGATTTCGATGCTGCTGGTGGCACTGGCTTTGGGGCTCGTGCTCAGTGTGGTCTGCTGCGCCGTAGCCCTGGGAGTCTTTCCCTGGTTCCGAAGCGGCGAGCGTAAGCCTGGGGCGTTCCGGCCAGATCAATCCACCGGCAAATCCAGCGCGGTCGTGGTGGCGCGCCGCGGCAAACGGGGCGGCATTGCGCGCTCGTCCGAACTGCCGCTGGTGGGTGGGGCGGCAATGATCGTAGCGATCGTACTCGCCGTTATTATCACCGTCATCCTGCTGAACACCATCAATTTCGCCCATACCCCGATCAACTTTGGCCAGAGCCAGTGGGAACTCTTGGGGGTGCTGCTCGGCGCCACGGTGGCCTATGGTGCCGTTGGCTTCCTCGACGACTGGATGAAAGTGCACCGTGGTCAGGGCGTCTCGGAGCTGACCAAAATGGCCGGCGTCATGGTCGTCTCGTTGTTCGCGGCCATTGGCCTGAACCGGCTTGTGCCTTCGGCGCGCTTCGCGTACGCGCCTTACGCGGATATCCCTGGGCTGGGGAATCTGCTCGTCCACACGCATTATGCCTGGCTCGTGTTCTTCGTCGTGCTCACGGTCACCGTTGGCAGTACCACCTCACTGGCCGTCGATTTCACCGATGGACTGGATGGACTGGCGGGCGGCGTGCTGGTGAGCGCGGCACTGGCGTTCGCGGTGATCATCGTCAGTCAGACCGCCGCACTCTCACAGACACCAGCGGTGAACCAGACCACCTCGCTGAACTGGCCGTCCGTGCTCGTCATGCTGGCCATGGTGGGCGCCCTGGTCGGCTTTCTGCCCTTCAACTGGCCATCGTCGTACCGGGCCAACGGACAGGGCCGCGGACGCCGGCGCGCACGACTCATCATGGGCG
>DASYGC010000427.1:0-1756 GCA_036000225.1 Ktedonobacterales bacterium
CCTTCGCCGCCAGTATCCTGTACCTGTGGCGGCGCACGGAGACGTGGGATTTACTGGCGCGCTCGTCGGCTGAGGTCGGGGTGCTGCTGAATACCATCTTGCTTCTCAGCGGCTCGATCTGGGGCAAAACGATCTGGGGCACCTGGTGGTCGTGGGACGCGCGCCTGACTTCGACGCTCATCCTCTGGTTCATCTACGCCGGCTACTTGATGCTGCGCGCTTACGGCGGCGACACAGCGCAGATCGCGCGCGGCGCGGCGGTCGTCGGCATCATCGGCTTCCTCGATGTGCCGATCATCAACCAGTCGGTGCGCTGGTGGCGCACGCTGCATCCCGCGCCCATCGTCGAGCGGGAGAATCCGCAACTGCCGGGCACAATGCTGGCCGCGATGTTCGTCGCAATTGTCGCGTTCTTCATCCTCTATCTTTATCTGACCGTCCAGCGGTTGCGGGTCGAGCAATTGCGGGTGGAACTGGGCACCCTGCAACAGGACGTGCTCTTCCTCGAAGCCGACGGTCAGGAACCGGCAGTCGTGGCCGGCGCTAACAGCCTATCCGGAAAGTGGCAGTTATGGTAAACTTGGAGCATGAATACGCACGACGCCGCGACTGCGGCCCCCATGACCACGAAAGACGACCCAACCATCTGGCGGGTGGACGACGCGCTGTGGGCGGAGATCCAGCCCCTGTTAGTCATTCCCAAGCCCCGCAAGAAGCCGGGCCGGCCGCGCCACGACGACCGGCCGATCTTCGATGGGCTGATCTGGCTGGCGCGGACGGGCAGCCAGTGGGCGGCGCTGCCGCGCGAATTCGGCGCGAAGTCCACCGTCCACGCGCGGTTCCAGGAGTGGGTGGCGCACGGCTGCTTCCAGCACGCCTGGGCGCGGCTGCTGGCGGTATACGACGACGAGGTGGCGCTGGACTGGCAGTGGCAGGCGGCCGATGGCTGCCTGGTCAAGGCTCCGCTGGGCAAAAAAGGGGCGCTGGTGAGGCGCAAGCGACCGGGGCGAACCCGACCGATCGCGGCAAGTGCGGCGTCAAGCGGCACCTGCTGACCGACGGGCGGGGCGTGCCGCTGGCGTGCATTATCAGCGGGGCCAACCGCACCGACATGAAGAAACTGGCCGACTTGCTCGACGCGCAGATCGTTGAAGCCCCGCCGGAGCGTGCGCGGCACTTGTGCCTGGACCGCGGCTACGACTACACGGCCTGCCGCGAGACCGCTGCGGCGCGGGGCTACATCGCCCACATCCCGCCCCAGGCCAGCGTGGCCCAGCCCCTGCCGCCACCCGGCCATCCTGACCGCCACCCGCCGCGCCGCTGGGTGGTGGAGGTGGCACACAGCTGGTTCAACCGCTTCCGGCGGCTGCGCATCCGCTGGGAGAAATGGGCCACCAACTACCTCGCCTTCGTCCAACTCGCCGCCATCTTGATCATCTATCGCAAACTCCGCCATGCCCGTACTCTTTCCGGATAGGCTGTTAAGCATGTGCGCCTACCGTTACGGCGCCGATGGTCAAGCGCGGTGCACCTTCGAGGATCGCTCCGATGCGCTCTATTTGGGCGTCGAGCGCGCGGCGCAGCGCGGCGGTGAGCGAGTCGAACGGTTCCACAGTGATGTCGAGGTTTCGGCCCGAGCGGCGTTGGTGCCAGACCCCAGCGACCGTCCCGCCGATGAGCAGCACCGGGAAGTTTCCAGCCTGGCCGCGAGTCAGAGCGCGCTCGGCGGCGCGGCCTGGGAAGAGCAACTCGCGTG
>DASYGC010000428.1:0-1969 GCA_036000225.1 Ktedonobacterales bacterium
GGCGCCGCTGCTGGCGGAGATCGCGCGGCGCCACGCCGGCGTGACAGCGGTCACGCTCGCCTCTGACGCATCTCTAGCGGAACGCACAGCCGCGCTTGCCGCCGTCCACGACGCGGATCGGACACTGCTTGTCACGCTGAACGCGCACCGCGATCCCGCCCAGTTGGCCCTGGCGCGCGCGGCGATCGCCGCTGGCGACGGGCGGATCATCGGTCTGGCGGCGGCCAACCCCTACGATGCGTCGGCCCTGCCCGAACTGGGCACGCTGCTGCTCACCTACGAGTACACCGCGCCGGCCCTGGCCGCCGCCGTGCGCGTGCTCTTTGGCGAGGCGCCGGCGCTGGGGCACGCGCCAGTGACGCTCGCGGCGCCAGCGTCCGGCGAGTGAACGCGTCGCCTCTCGGCTCTATCGTCCGCGGCGTACAACTCGCGCCGCCTCGGTCCAGGGACCGAGGCGGCGCGAGTCGGACTTTGTACCTACTCAGGTAACGTGTTGGCATCCGCAGCCGCGCCATCGTCCGGCGCGCCCGCCGCCGCGGTGCGCAGAAACACGGCGCCGAGCACGGTCGCCGTCGCCGCGAACAGTGCCCCGGCGAGGAAGGCGGCATGGTAGCCACCGTTGAGCGCGCCAAGCGTGCCCATGCCCGCGCCAAGCAGGCTGTTGGTGCGCGCCGCCGCCAGGCTGGCGAGGATCGCGAGGCCGACCGCGCCACCCATCATGAACGACGTGTTGACGATGCCCGAGGCCAGGCCCGATTCGCTTGGCGCGACATCGTTCATGGCGGCCAGCAGCATCGGGTTGAACGCGATGCCCGCGCCCAGACCTAGCAGGATCATGCTGGGCAGCACCGCGACGGCGAAATTCCCCGCGACCGGCGCCAGCGCCAGCAGCCCCAGACCGGCCGCCGCGAGCGCCAGCCCCACCCCCAGCGGTCGCCGAATGCCGAAGCGCGTGACAAGCCGGGCGGAGAGGCCGAGCGAGAACACCCCCATGATGATGTTCGCCGGCAGGAAGGCCAGCCCCACTTGCAGCGCGCTGTAGCCCAGCACCAGTTGCAGATAGAGCGCGGCAACAAAGAACCAGGCGAACATGGCGGCGGCCCAGAGCACGCCGGCGATGTTGGCGATCGCCACATTGCGCCGCAGCAGGAGGCCCAGCGGAATGAGCGGTGAGGCCACGTGCGTCTCGATCGCGCCGAAGATCACCAGCAGCACCGCCGCCCCCGCCAGAAGCCCCAATGTTTGCGCGGATGTCCAGCCCACCACATTGCCGTTGACGATCGCGTAGACGGCCAGGGTCAGCGCGGCTGTCACGGTGATGGCGCCGAAGATGTCGAGGCGTCGCGCGCCAGACCCGCCATGGGCGGCTGGCAGCACCTGCCGGGCGAGCACGCCCACAGCCACGCCAATGGGCAAATTGACGAGGAAGATCCAGTGCCAGTTCAGGGCAGCCGTGAGCACACCGCCCAGCAGGACACCGATGCTCCCACCACCGGCCGAGACGAAGCCGAAGATCCCCATCGCCTTCGCCCGCTCCGCCGGCTCTGTGAACAGATTCATGGTCAGCGAGAGTGCGACCGCCGAGACGATGGCGCCGCCCAGTCCCTGTACCGCGCGCGCTGCCACCAGGAATTCCTGTGAGCGCGCGAGACCACAACTGAGCGACGCCAGGGTGAAGACCGCGATGCCTAACAGAAACAGCCGCCGATGCCCGAAATAGTCACCGAGCCGGCCACCGAGCAGCAGAAAGCCACCGAAGGTCAGCAGGTAGGCATTCAACACCCAGGCGAGCGACGTCTCGGTGAAGCCCAGGTCCAGGCGAATCGAGGGTAGGGCGACGTTGACGATGGTCGTGTCGAGCACGATCATCAAATCTCCCAGGCACAGCACCAGCAGCGCCAACCAGCGACTGCTCCCGGCGCTCGTCGCGCTCGTCTTCTCAGGGATAGCGGTATGGAGGACGACGCTT
>DASYGC010000429.1:0-4771 GCA_036000225.1 Ktedonobacterales bacterium
CCGGGGACCAGCGTCGTCAGTACCAGCGTGGTGCTGTGCGTCGCCTCCACATTGCCGGCGGCATCCACGGCGTAGTCCTGCACCGTGTAGGTGCCGTTAGCGCCGCTGAGCATGAAGCTGGCGGTGTGTCCGGCGACCGAGGTGAAGCCGGGCGGGGTGCTGGCCTGCAAGAAGAAGCGGTAGTAGACGTGGGCAATCGTCGAGGCGGTGGCCGGAGCGACGAGGCTGCTCAGGGTGATGGGGGTGGTGGTCGAGACATCGGTGGCGCCGCCGCTGATGGCGCTGGGCTGACCGACGGCGAGCGAGGTCACCGGCGAGCAGATGGCTGCCGCCGTCGCCAGGAAGGGCAGGAAGCCAATGTTGTCGCTGACCGCGTTGCCCGTGCCACTGGGGTTGGAGGTCGCGTTGAGTGGCCCACTGACAGCGCCCCACCAGTTGCTGGCGGCGTCGTAGATCGGTGCACCAGAGGCCAGATCATTTTTGCCGCCAAAATTGGTATTGCCATAAATGCAGTTCTGGTGCGCGGTTATCACCGGCGAGGTGTTGCTCGACAGCGTCACCGAGCGCACACCAGCCGTCGTATTGCTGGCCACGAGGTTGCCAGTGATGGTCGCGGAACCATTGGTCGCGTTATCGCGATCAAAGTAATCGCTGCTCTGCGCGTTGAGGGTCGGATTGCCACCCTGGACCTGGATGCCAACATTGTTGCCAGTCACTACGTTGCCCTGGATGACGTGGCCCGTTCCGCCGACGACAATGCCAAATCCATCACCGGTCGAGCCACTCGTCTCACGGACGAAGCCACGCACGGTGTTGTTGATGACAGCGACGCCGCTGGGCTGGTCGGGGTTGATGGTAGGAAACGTGGGATCGACATTCGGGAGACGGCGGATGACCGTGATCCCAGCGTAATCCTTCGGGCTGGTCGCGGCCACCGTGCGCGTGACAACGTTGTTGGAAATCACCAGACTGCCAGCGCCGCTGGTGGCGCCATTGCCAGCGGAGTCCTTGAGTTCGATGCCAAAACGCCCGTTGTTGGTCACGGTGTTGCCCGTGATCAGATTGGCACCAGGCCCTTCAGCGCCCAGGACGCCAATGCCCGAATCGCCATTGTCAGTCACCGTGTTATTCAAGATCGTCAGCCCGCTGACGCTGCCGTCGCCGAGGTCGATACCGACGAGACCGTTGTTCGCGAACGTGCTGTTTTCGATGGTGATATTGGTGCGCACACCCGTTTCCATCCAGATGCCGCGGCCGACAGTGCCACCATTGGAGGAAGCGGTTACGCCATCCATCTTGAAGTGATCAATCGTTTGGCTATTGGTGAGCGAGATGTAGGTGCCGTACTTCGCATTGGCGGAGGTGGAGATGTTCTGGAACGTGATGTTGCTGAGCGGCCCGTTTACTGCTCCGTTGAACATGGTGATGCCATACTGGTAGCCTGTAATCGTCAATCCGCTAATGGTGACCGCGTTGAGACCACTGGCGCCGCTGGCGAAAGCGATACCGGTGCCGGAGGTGGGGACAGGAGCCTGGAGAACGGTCGAGCCGATGCCAGCTCCGGTGATCGTGAGATTCTTGTTGAGCGAAAGGTTCTCGCTGTAGGTACCCGCGGCGACGGAGATAGTGTCGCCATTCGCGGCGTTGGTGATAGCTTGACCAATCGTCTTGCAGGGCGTTGCCACCGGGCCACAGGTGCCGCTATCGACGCCTGTCGCCGCGTTGACGTGGAAGGTCGCACCACTCGCATGCGCTCCATGCGTGATGAGGACGGCGCCCACCGCCAACGTCGCGATCAGGGTCAGCGCTAGCGCGCCCTGGGCCCAGCGATTGCCAACCATCGACCGCAGCCCGCGGGTGGAGACCGATCTGTCCATCGTTTCTCTCTCAGTGCTCATAGGCGATCAGATACGGGCAGCGGACCATGCGCGCCACCGTCACACCACACCAGGTGATATTGCCGGGAACAAGCCTCGATTGTCGGAACGTCTCGGATGGGTTACGTGCGGGGAAGCCAGCGCTCAGAAAGAATCCTGATATGTGAATAACGGAGAGTCAGGCGGACAGTAACACGCGTGCGCAGAGCCGCTGCGAGCGATTCCCCTCATACATAATTCGCGGCATGATATCAATGTGCCGCCTGTGGGGAATTGTGCGGACACACGGGGTGGGGGCTGATTGGACCGACTGGCTCGTGATCGCATGAGGGAACGGATCTGTTGTATGCCATCAGACCCGCCAGTGGGCGTCGGCGTGGTGGGGCATGGCCCATCCTGTTCCAATGGGCAGCGCGCAGGCTGTCCTTTCGGCGCTGCCTCGATGCCTTTCATCGACCTATGCTCTGCGCGGGGAGACCGGCATTGCTCCTCTGTGAGGATGTGACATGCCACGTAAGCTTGCTGACACTGTCCGCTACGGCGGTCCGTATCGCGCGCTGTGGAGCGCACGCACCATCTCATTTTCTGGCGATACCATCGCCCAGGTGGCGTTGGTGCTGGTGGCCGCGGCGCAGCCGCATGCCGCCATCGCCGTGGGCCTGTTGCTGGTGGCGCAAACCGTGCCCCGGCTGCTGGGACCGGTGGCGGGAATCGTCGCCGATCGCGCCAGTCAGCGCGGCCTGATGCTCGGCTGTGAGTTGGGCCAGGCGGCGCTGGTGGCTGCCCTCGCGCTGCTGGCCTGGCCCTTCGCCGTCGTGCTGGTGCTGGTCGCGGCCATGACGCTGCTGGCGACGCTCTTCCTGCCCGCCTCGCAGGGTGCGCTGCCGGCGCTCGTTGCGCCCGCGCGCCTGGGCGATGCCAATGCGCTGCTGCGCCTGGGATTCAATGTGAGTCAGGCGCTGGGGCCGGCGCTGGCGGCGCTGCTGCTGGCGCTCAGTGGCGTACGCCTCGTGCTGCTGCTCGACGCGCTGAGCTTCGTCGTCTCCGCCGTGCTGCTGAGCCGCTTGCCCGCGCTGCGACCCGCGGCGCGCGAGTCAGCGGACCACGCGGGGCTGGTCGCCGTGGCACGCCACGGCCTGACGTATCTCGCGCGCCAGCCTACTGTGCGCGCAGTCACCATCGGGCTCTTTCTGGTCACGCTCTTCGTGGCGCTCGATAACGTCGGGCTGGTCTTCCTGGCGCGGCAATCGCTGCATGCCGGCAATGCGGGCTATGGCCTGCTGCTCGCGGGCTACGGCGTTGGGATGGTGCTGGCGCCGCTCGCCGTGCTCCGGCTAGCTCAGCGTCTGGACATGGCAACTGGTCTGATCGTGGGCATCACGGTGATGGGTCTCGGCACGCTCCTCTGCGGGCTGGCGCCTGCGCTCGCGGTTGCGCTGCTCTGTCAGGGGGTTGTAGGCATCGGCAACGGCTTCCAGAATGTCGCCAACGATACGCTGCTGCAGCGCAGCGTTCCGCGCGCGCAGCTGGGCCGTGTCTTTGGCGTGGCCTATAGCGTGCCGTACGCCGCGCTGCTCATCACGTATGCGGCGGGTGGCCTGCTGCTCCAGCTCACCTCGCCGCGCACGGTCTTCGTGATCGCCGGGGCGGGGACGCTGGCCAGCGGAATGGTGGTATGGTTGCTGCTGGCTCTCCCCCGACATGCCAACCAGCACGCGCGTCCGCGGGGCATGGCTGGCGATCCAGCCACCCTGCTCGATGGTGACGTTGGTGGTGACGTTGGGGACGGCAGCGGCGACGAGCATGGTGGCGCTGAGCAGCGGGCGCCCAGCGCTACGAGCGGTCCACCAGCGAGCAGTGAGTCACCGACTCACGCGCCAGCGCCGCCCAGTGGGGTGAAGCAGGCCCTTGAATGAATGTCACCTCAACCAACGAACGGCGGCTCACCCATGGTCGCGATGCACGAACCGTCCGGCTTCTGTGTGGGCGCTCTCCAGAAGGCGATGGCCACACTTGTCGGGCAGGCGTTGAAGAGCATCGCGCCGTGTCCCACGCCGGGGAACAGGAACTTGTAGCTGTTGGGCAGCGTTTGCGCCACCAGGTCCCCATTGGCCGGTGGGGTGATAGGGTCGTACTCGCTCTCCATCACCAGGGTGGGAATGGTGCTGGTCACCGGGCTCGCCTCGCTGGCGGGCGCGGCGGCGACGTTCCAGGCCTGGCAGCCGGGGAGCTCGCCTTCCAGCCCGATCAATTGATCGGGACGCAAGGCCGGCGGATAGGCCTGCGCCGCGGTGGTGACCTGGCTGGCGGTCAGCGTGCCGATATCCTCGGCGCACTCCACCGAGAAATACATCCCCCAGGCCACCGAGTTGTCGAAGATCAGGATGCCATACAATTGCGAGGCGCGCTGATAGTTGCCGTCCCGCACCTGATAGATCATCTGTGGTAGCACGGCGATGGCCTGCGTCAGGTAGAACGCGCTGAAGGCGACATTGACCAGATCATCGCCATGGAAGAGCACGGTGTAGCGGTTGCCCGTGTTCGCATCGGTGGTCTGGAAGGTCACCGGATGCGCGTTGAGCGTCGTCACCAGCGAGTAGAAGACGGTGTCCAGATGAGGATACCGCGCATTGCAGGTCGCATCGGCGGCGCAGCCCGCGAACAGCGTATTGAAGACGCGGGCGGTGGCGGCGGGCACGGCGGTCAGCAGGTGCCGCTGCGGAGGGACGGTTGAATCCAGGATCACGCTGCGGATGCGCTGCGGAAACGCGCGCATGATCTCCAGCGCCAGACGTGTGCCGTACGAGACGCCGTAAAGATCCACCTGCGGGTAGCTCAGCGCGGCGATCAGATCGGCCACATCGGCGGCATCGCTGGCCGTAGTATAGGCGCTG